>NZ_VOZO01000021.1:0-19759 GCF_013419715.1 Acinetobacter sp. YH12063
AACCTTCAAAATTCTTGCTGAGCGATATCGCAATCGAGGCAAAAGACTAGCATTAAGATTCAATCTAATTGCTGGAATTTATAACTTGGAGCTGAGTGAAAAATGACTTATGAAAGAAATCTAATATTCAGCATTACAGATGACTTTAAATGAATAATTGCAGATTAATTATTTCGTGCATTTGAGTCTTGTTGGATCAACTCAATTTTATAGCCATCTGGATCTTCAACAAAGGCAATGACGGTCACACCACCTTTCATTGGTCCTGCTTCACGTACCACGTTTCCGCCACGTGCTTTAATTTCTTCACAAGCCTTGTAGGCATTATCTACTGCAATAGCAATATGGCCATAAGCGTTACCCAATTCATAACTCTCCGTATCCCAGTTATGCGTTAACTCAAGTACAGTATGATTTTCTTCATCACCATAGCCCACAAATGCCAAAGTAAAACGACCTTCTTCATAATCACGCTTACGAAGCAAAGTCATACCGAGTACTTCAGTATAGAACGCCAATGAACGCTCTAAATTGCCTACACGTAACATGGTATGCAGCATGCGCATAATCGAGTTTCCTAAATCTATCATTATGTTTGAATACTATAGGGATTTAACATACAAAGTTCAATTTAAGTCTAGAATGCATATACCCGCTTATTTCAAATATCCTTGTCTAAAATCACAGATATACTTAGGCTATTTAGTAGCTTAGAATAAAAAAGCCCACTCAAACTGAATAGGCTTTTTCAAGTTAAATTGAATTATGAATTGGATTTTTGTTCATGTTCTCTCAATAGTTTGGCAACCCAAACCACTAAAATTAAAATCGGAATACCAATTAAAGTCGTCATCAAGAAAAAGTTTGGATAACCGATATTGGTCACAATCGTACCAGAGTAACCGCCTAAAATTTTAGGGGTTAAGGTCATTAATGAACTAAAGATGGCATATTGAACAGCTGTGAAAGAAACACTGGTTAAGCTCGATAAAAATGCAATAAATGCCGCACCAGCAAGACCAGAAGCCAAGTTATCAACAATAATCGCGAAATATAACCACAGCGAACTATAAGGCTTAATGACCTTACCTTTGATGTCCACATTCTGTTCAGCACTTGCTAAGTTAATCGGTTGAATATCAATACCAAGCACACCTGACATATTGGCTGATGTATTCACTTGATATGCTAAATCGACACTCTTTTTCACTACATCATTTTCTAGCAGTTGAGCCGTTAATGTTTTTTGCTTTGCTGTTTCAAGCGCTTGCCCTGGAATCGCAGCACTAAAAACACCGGTTTTATCAAGCTTTGCGTCGAATGGTTTAGCATCCAAAATAATTTGAATTTTTTGATTTTCTTTTAACTCACCAGCCAAGTATTGTCCACGCACCACGATACTATTTGCAGTCTCTTGAGCTGAAATCGTGTTATCTGAAGTCACTGGCAACAACATCATTGCTGAGTTTGCAAAAGCATTATTCAGATACGGCAAACTCACCTGTATTGGATGTTGATTCTTAGACTGATAATCCGCACTGACCTGAATATTTTGATCAGCCGCCAAGACTGCTTTTGGAATTTGAACTGCCCAAGCACCCGTATCATCCGGCGTCGCTGTATATTGCTGCCCTGCTACATTGACAGTGACATCACTCAATGGCTGACCTGATTTGACCAAACCGATAAAAATCAAGTTTGTTGAACTTGCTAAAATCGCACCGACAAACATCAGTTTCATAATGTTCATGCGCTGCGCAAGTAAACCACCAAGGAAGCCACCAACCAAGCTAAAAATCACACCATAGACTTTTACAGCTTCGGCAATCTGCTCTTTGGTGAAGTTTAAATCTTGATAAAACACATTGGAAATGACGCCGGCGATAATATCGGAAATACGGTAAAAACCAATGAGTAATAACAGCACTAAAGCCAGTTTTAGACCATAGCGCTTAAAGAAATCTGCAACTGGATTAACCCAAGTTTCAAATGCCATCTGCTTATTTACAGCACCTGATTTCACTAAAACAGAACCGACACCAAAAGCAACAACAGCTGAACCAATAAAGCGCACAGCCTCTAAACAGAACAAGGCAAATGAGTCTGTAATTTGCCACTGCTCTTTCAAGCTTTCAACCGCTACACCTGAATAAATATAACTCAAAACAAAAGCAACCACCGCAGCAAAGAATACAGCGACTAAGCGATAATAATCGGTCCGTTTATAATGCTTTTGTATACGGTCAACCTGCGGCTCACGTATCGATAAAGTTGTGATAATACCGATAACCATCACAGCAGCCATTGCAAGGTAAGTATATTTCCAAGCTTCATAAATATAGTTACCTTTGGCCGTGCCTAAATATGCAGCCAAAAATAACGCCCCTGCACCTGCCACGATCATGCCGATACGATAACCTGCATTATAGGTCGAAGCTAAAACGGTCTGCATTTCAGTTTCTGCCAACTCAATACGATACGCATCAATCACAATGTCTTGCGTTGCGGCAGAAAAACCAAGTAGTACGGCTCCAGCGGCCATTTGGTAAATATAGCTCTGCCCTAAAGCTGGGTCTGAAAAGGCCATGATACAAATTGCACAGATAATAAGAACCTGAGCGATCAATAACCATGCACGGCGACGTCCGAGTTGCTTAGTTAAAAATGGCACAGGCAACTCATCTATTAAGGGTGCCCAAACAAACTTAAACGAATAGCCAAGTGCAGCCCAACTAAAAAAAGTTACTGCACTTTTATCAATTCCTGCTTCACCTAACCAAAGCGATAAACTGGAAAAGATCAGTAAAATTGGAATACCGGCCGAAAAGCCAAGAAAAAGCATAATCAGCGCACGTCGGTCTAAAAATGCAGTAAAAGCAGATTTCCATCCTGAAGCTTGTGTTGTCATGACTCAGTTATTTTTGTCAAAATCGAATGTTGCTATTCAAGCGCTTAATGGCAACGGTTTCAACAACATTTATGAAATCATTGTTTTATTTTATCGATATTTCGCATGCTGTTGCTTGATCTTTGGCATTAAACCTGTATACCTTAATTACATATCTCTATTCTTTAGTTTTTTGGATTCAACAGTGACCCAGCGACTTGAACAAATTCACTCTTCTTTATCAACCACCATTAATGAAACCAACACAAAAAACTTAGCAGAAACAGTAACGACACTAAAGAGCGCTTTTGATCAACCCGAAATACAGAATACTTTAACTAAAACCCAGTTGCAGCCGCTTCAGCTGACGCATACACCTGAACTCAAAAAAATACCAACGTCTACCAAGCGGATCAAACCACTTAATGACTTTTTAGGACAAGATCGTGCCCGAGCTTCGGTTGAAGCTGGCATTGCATTACCCTATTCAGGCTATAACATTTTTGCTGTAGGTACCGCAGGCTTAGGTAAGCGCACCATGATTAAGCGCTTATTACAACAACACGCTAAAAATATGCCAACGCCTTCAGACTGGGTCTATGTCAATAATTTCAAGTTTCCGCGTGAACCGATTGCGCTGAAACTTCCTTCTGGTCAAGCGACAAAATTCCAAACGTTATTACATCAAAGTTGGCAAACTATATTAAAACAGCTTGAACGTCGCTTCACCGCAGAAACCTATCACAATCGCATTGAAATGATTCGCCAACATGCTGGTGATGAACAACATCTTGCTTTAGTTGAATTAACCCGAGAAGGTGAAGAGCTCGATCTTAAACTGATTTCTCAGGATGATGATCATTGTTTCGTTCCGATGCATTTGGTCGATAACAAATACCAAGAAATGTCGAAAGAAGACATCAATGCTTTAAGCAGCAAACAACGTGCTGAAATTGCGTCAAACGTCCGTTATATGGATAAAAAACTTGAACGTCTTGGTCTACATCTTGGTGATCTTGAAGATGACGCACGCGATAAAGTTCAGGTTTTAAACCGTGAAATTGCTAAACAAGTCGTCATGCCGCGTATTGATGTAATTCAAAATAAATTTAGCATGGTTGAAGGCTTAGAAGATTATCTGAAGCAATATGCAGATGACATCATTCAAAATGTTGAGTTTGTTCTTGAGCAAGAAGAAGATGACTTTACACCTGGCCAATTTAACCGCGTGCCATCTCGCTACCAAGCAAACATCATTGCCACACATAAACCTAATGCTGGTGCGCCCGTTATTTTTGAAGATTTCCCTACCCATTACAATTTGCTAGGTCATGTTGAACAACTGACTCAAAACGGCACTATCACCACTGACTTTACCTTAATCCGTCCCGGTGCATTACATAAGGCCAATGGTGGATTCCTCATCTTGGAAGCTGAACAACTTTTAGAACAGCCTTATGCATGGCAAGGTCTAAAACGTGCATTAAAATCAGGACATTTAAAGCTGTCTTCACTTGAACACATGCTCACGCTAACAGGCAGTATTTCGATTGAGCCAGAAGCCATTGATTTAAATATCAAAGTGATCCTGCTTGCTGAACCTGATATTTATTACGATATTTTAGAACTCGAACCTGAACTTGGCAGTGTCTTTAAAATTCGTGCCGATTTTACCGATACATTACAACGTAATGACATTAATGAGCAGGCATATATGCAGCTAATTGCTGACTATGTGCAAACAGACAAACTTCTGCCGTTTGACCGTACAGCACTTGCTGCACTGTTAACTGATTCAAGTCGTCAAGCTGAAGATCAAAGCTCTTTGTCATTACATGCCCTCACCTTAGGTGATTTGATTCGTGAAGCCCATCATCATGCAGCCCTTGCTGGCGATAAAATGGTGACAGAAACACATATCAATACCGCTCTTGATCATCGTAAATACCGTCTAGGCTACTTACGTGAATTATATTGGCAAGATCTCACTCGCGGTACACAGTTAATCGAAACCAAAGGTCATCGATTCGGGCAGATTAACGCCCTCTCTGTGATTCAATATGCTGATGTTGAATTTGGTTTACCGTCACGTTTAACGGCTTCGGTTTATCAAGGTGGCGGCGATATTTTAGATATCGAGCGTAGTGTAGAACTCGGTGGTTCTTTACATGCCAAAGGCGTCCTGCTGATGTCGAGTTTCTTAAAGGCACACTTTGGTCGTGAACAAATTTTACATTTTTCTGCTGCCCTTGCCTTTGAGCAAAGCTATGGCCAAGTAGATGGCGACAGCGCAACTGTTGCAGAGCTTTCAGCTCTGATTTCCGCTATTAGCCAATTACCGATCGATCAATCATGGGCAATCACTGGCTCAATGAACCAATTGGGTCAAGTTCAACCGATTGGGGGTGTAAATGCCAAGATTGAAGGCTTCTATGATGCATGTAAATTACAAGGGCTAACAGGCAAGCAAGGTGTGATTATTCCACGCCAAAATATGCAGCACTTAATGTTACGCAAAGATGTGATTGAAGCTGTGCAACAAGGTCAATTCCATATTCACGCCATAGATACCATTGACCAAGCTCTAGAAATTTTGATGGCGCGTCCAGTAGGCACTCTTGATAAAAAAGGTCGTTATAGCAAAGGCTCAATCTACGCTGCTGTCATGGAGCAACTTGAATACTGGCAAGCGATTGAAGATGGTGCTGAGTTTGAGGAAGAAGAGCCAAAGAAAAAGAAAAAAAAGAAGAAGTCAAAAAAGGACAAAGATAAAAAGGCAAAGAAGTCTGAAGCTCAAGACAGTACTGCTAAAAATGGGACTGCTGAAAATGAGCAAGGTGTTGAAGAAAGTCCGACTGAAGACAATCCGTCATAAATCTTCGATGAGTTTATTCATTTGTTGATTTTTCCACCATTCATTGCACTTTAAATGCCTTTGAAATGGTGGAAAAACGCATAACCCCAGACTTTTTAGATAATTAAGTCATAAAAAAAGCGCCTTAAAGGCGCTATTTTTTATCTGTATCCAATGATTAAAATCATCAAATACATATCCAATTAAGCTTCCGGAGCTGGGCTATATTGTTCAACTAAAGGTTGTAATTCACCTTTTTGGAACATATCAAGCATAATGTCACTACCACCGATCAATTCACCATTGATCCATAATTGTGGGAAAGTCGGCCAGTTTGCAATTTGTGGAAGGGTTGCGCGAATATCTTGATTTTCAAGAATATTTACATAAGCAAATGGACGACCAATTTGACTGAGCGCTTCTACTGCACGCGCAGAGAAACCACACTGTGGAAACTGTGGAGTGCCTTTCATGTAAAGTAGAACTGCGTGTTTAGCAATTTGGTCACGAATTAACGCTTCTGTATCGCGTGCTTGTTCAGTCATTGATATATCCTCAATAAATCTGCTTCGCATTATACCCAAAACTGAGTAAAACAATATGACTAAAGCAATATTTCACGTTTTATTTACATTTCAGCTTTTCAAGTGAGTCATATTTTGCTTATATAGACCTCTTGATGCTCATATATATATATATGGCGTCTCCTCTATATTATTTCAATCACCTGACAAATTAGAGTTAGTCATGAATAACATTACCCTTGCCCCAGTACAAACTGATCAACCATCGCACTTGATGCCAGTATTTGGCCGCCAACCGATCAGCTTTGTCCGAGGTCAAGGTGCTCACCTGTATACCGCAGATGGCACAGAATACTTAGACGCACTGACAGGGATCGCTGTTTGTGGTTTAGGTCACTCACATCCTGCAATTACAGCTGCAATTGCTGAACAGGCAGCGACCCTCATTCATACCAGTAACTTATTTGAAGTGCCTTGGCAAACGGCTGCTGCGCAAAAATTAGCTGAAGTTGCGGGTATGGAAGAAGTTTTCTTCTCAAATAGTGGTGCAGAATCAAATGAAGGTGCAATCAAAATTGCACGTAAATTTGGTCATATGCAAGGTGTTGCAACACCAAAAATTATCGTTGCTGATCATTCATTCCATGGTCGTACCATGGCAACGTTATCTGCGACAGGCAACAAAAAAGTTCAAGAAGGCTTTGGCCCATTGGTTGAAGGTTTTATTCGTGTACCTTTTGGTGATATCGAAGCAATTGAAGAAGCTGCAATTCACCACCCAGACATCGTAGCGATTTTGGTTGAGCCGATCCAAGGCGAAGGTGGCGTCAACACTGCTCCTCAAGGTTTTAGCTATTTAGAAGATATTCGTCGTATCTGTAACCAACACAACTGGTTAATGATGCTTGATGAAGTGCAAACAGGTAACGGCCGTACTGGTAAATACTTTGCATATCAACACACCAATATTATTCCTGACGTGCTAACTACAGCAAAAGGTCTAGGTAATGGCTTCCCTATCGGCGCAGTCATGACTCAAGGTCGTGGTGTTGGCGTTTTAACAGCGGGTAACCACGGTTCAACTTATAGCGGTACAGCATTAGGTTCACGTGTGGTTTATACCGTGATTGATACCATTCAAAAAGAAAACCTTGTTGAAAATGCTGCAAATATGGGTGCGTACCTTGTTGAGCAATTCACAGAGCAACTTGCCGATCAAAACGTAACTGTTCGTGGTTTTGGTTTAATGGTCGGCATTGAATTACCAAAAGCATGTGGTGAACTTGTGAATATTGCACGTGATGAGCATCACTTGATTATTAACGTAACAGCAGGTTCTGTGATTCGTTTATTACCTACGCTAAACATCAATAAAGAACAAGCGGATATCTTGATTGAACGCATTGTTAAAATGGTGAAAAACTTTCTAGCGTAATTTGTGCCGAAAGTAAAAAAAGCCGCTGATTGCGGCTTTTTTTATATCTTTTTAAACCTTTTTTGTTTTTATGAGGCTTCTTGGTATACACGTCCGCCTGGTAATTGACTGAAATACAATTTTAATGCATCTAGGCAACGATGAATTTTAGTAGGCTGTTGATCACGTTTAGACATCACCGCATATAGAGTAAATGATGGTAAACGCCATTCTGGTAAAACTTCAACAAGAGAACCGTTTAATAAGTCTTTTTGCGTATCTAGATATAATATTCTTGCAATGCCATGTCCTTGTTGACACATTGCTTTTGCAGCAAATACATTATTTGTTGTAAATCGGGAGTGCACATCCAATGCAACCTGTTCTTTAGTCACTGCATTTTCAAATGCAAAATGCTGAAAGTTTCTAACCAAATTTATTTGAACCATATCATGATTTTGTAAATCTTCTGGTCGTGTAATTAAACTGGTTTGATTGATATAGCTTGGTGCTGCAACGAGAACTTGTTCAACATGTGCCAATGGCACCACATGAAACTGTTGATCATCAATTTTTGAACTCATTCGTAGCGCAATATCAATGCGTCCATCAATTAAGTCGATATATTGATTATCTGCTTCTAGATGAACGGATAAACCGCGATGTGCCGACATCCAATGTGACAATGCAGGAATCACATGATTCGCACAAATTTCTGGTGTCGATGCAATACGTAATTCACCGACTAAGTCGTCACGAAGTTCATTGATACGAATTTTGCCGCGCTCTGCGGCAGATAGCATCTCTTGGCAACTATGAAAAAAAGCTTGTCCAGCTTCTGTCAAACTTAACTTACGTGTTGAACGATGTAAAAGAATGACTTCCATATCCTGCTCTAGTGAGCGGATTTGCTGACTCACGGCACTCGTGGTAATACCTAACTCACGAGCAGCACCGCTAAACGAATTTTTTTCCACAACGCAAGCAAAGACACCCATTGCTCGAAGTTGATCTAACATAAATTTCCCTCATAAACTTATGAGAAGCTTCATCTTTCGATAAAAGCAACTCATTGTATTATACGGGGATATTTTGCTTTTGCATTATATATTTAATTATTTGGTAAAACTGCAGTTGGATTGATTGGTTTACCATCTAAACGCACCTGAAACTCAAGCATCGTACGGTTTGTACCCGATGAACCCATCTCACCAATTTGCTGCCCTGCTTTCACAGTATCGCCACTTTTGACATTCATTTTACTGTTATGTGCATATGCAGTGATATAGCCATTAATATGCTTCACCAAAATTAAATTGCCGTACTCTTTAAGACCATCGGCGGCATAGACCACTTGACCATCAGCTGCTGCAAAAATAGGATCACCTGTATTACCTGCGTAACGTGTTCCTTTCACATTCGATGCTAAATTATAGCCTTGTAATACCGTAGGACGCGATACTGGACTCACCCAACGTAAACTTGAAGAACTGACCACTGGCGTTGGAACTGTAGTTCGCGTCACTGTCGATGGAGTGGTTGAAGCTTGAGTCACGGGCGCTGTTTGCGTTGGCATTGCAATCGTTTGGCGTTGAATTGGTGCCGCTTGAGTCATGGCTTGCGTAGACGTTGTACGACGTGAGCCGCCATTTTTAAGGCGAATGGATTGTCCAACATAGATGCGATAAGGCTGCGCAATATCGTTCATTTCTGCAATGCTGACATAGCTCAAACCATAGCGAGCGGCAATGCCACTTAAAGTATCTCCCGAACGAACTGTATAATAATCCGGAGCAGTCGCATAACGGGTCGCATTATTAATTTGTGGTTTTGACGCACAGCCAGTCATGACCAAAGTCGTAACAACCGCAGCAGATAAAACAAGGGTCTTAAATAATGCTGCAGGAGCGGTAATAACGCGATATTGTGACACCAGGGACATCATCTTCCTCACTAATAATTCAAATATAGTCATTATGAATGGGCTAAGATTAGCAAAAATCCACTCTAAAAAAGTTGCGGCATAACCATTTTCACAAAGTTATAACATTAATACTTAAGATTTAGATAACTCTGAGTGCAAGTTATTCAAAATCTCATAGTTTGTAGCATCCATTTGTATAGGCGTTACACTGACATAACCATTTGCCACTGCAAAGAAGTCTGATTCAATATGCGTTAAGCCTTTTTTAGGCTCTGCCACGGCCTCACCTGCCAAGCCAATCCAATAGACTTGACGACCGCGCGGGTCTACATGACTGGTAATCGGTTTGGACTGTAAACGTCGCCCTTGATAGGTCACTTTAGTGCCTTGAAGTTCAGCGACATCTGGAATATTGATATTAAAAATATGTCGTGCAGGTAGCGCAGGTAAACCATTGGCAATAAAGTCATGCACCCATTGTGCAGCTACGGCATAATCTTCAGGGTTGTTATAACTACGCACATTCGGCCCAGCCAAAGACACGGCTAGCGCAGGTTGTTTCATTAGACGACCTTCAAATGCGGCACCGACCGTCCCTGAATACAGCACATCATCACCCAGATTTGCGCCGCTATTGATCCCACTCACCACCAAATCAAATTCAAAATCGAACAGACCATTCATTGATAAATACACACAGTCCGCAGGTGTGCCATTTACCGCCCACATATTTGGTGCAATTTCGACAGGTCGTAATGGTCGATCTAAAGTCAGTGCACTTGAAAAACCACTGCGTTCACTTTCAGGTGCAACAATCACCACACGACCGAGAGGACGCAATGCATGTGCTAAAGCTTGGATACCGGGAGCAAAAACGCCATCATCATTGGCAATTAATATATTCACAACTAAATTTCCATTACTAAAAAATTAAAAATGACTCGCAAGAACATTTTATTGAAATATATGAATAATTATATATATTTACATTTCAACATCCAGCATAAATGTGTGTGTACAAAATGAATAAAACCGTAGCACTTCGTGGTTTATTGGGCTTTGCTCTAGCAGCTTGCATGACTCAAACTGTGGTCGCAGACAATGACTTCACTCAAGAAGAAGCCAATACCATCGTAAAAGAAGACATTGCATCTGCACAAGTCATGTTAGAAGTATGCCCTGCGATTATTGGTCAAAATGCAAAATTTGATGCCAACATTCAAGCACTCACTAAAACATATCTTGCTGATTATTCTGATAAATCAATGACTTTAGAAAAACTACAGTCTGACAGCGAATATAAATCAGTTCTTGAAGAAGCACGTCAAGCTGCTAAAGAAACTGATAAAGCTGAACAAAAATCAGTTTGTGATGACGTTTTAAATTATGAAGGTTAATTGATCATTCAGATTTGGACGCCCTCTCAATAGGTTAGTCCTAATTGCATCAAACCTGCCAAAAAAGGATGACGCTTTATAGCCTCATCCTTTTTTCTTTCACAATGTATTGATTTCTAAACAGCTTCAATACAATTTTCTACTGATCTCTACCCAAAATATGATTAAGCTTGGCTAATAAATTTTAGCTATTTGATATCTTTTAGGTTATTTAACAGGTTATTTAAATGAAAAACTCTTTTGTAAAATCTCTTTGTGCCCTTAGCCTTTCTGCTTTTGCGTTCACCACCATGTCTGCACATGCCGCAGATGAAAAAATTGAAGTGACTCCTACACCTCAAGTGACCAGTCAAGAACTTGCAGCTATTTATGTACTTTCTGAAGTTTGTCCAAAACTGGTGAATGACAAAGATCAGCCGAAGTTTGAAGCGGGTTATGCAAAATTAGCCAAAGAATATATGCCGAATGAAAAGAACCCTGTAAATGCCTTACAACAGCTCAGCAAACAAAAAAGTTTTAAAGAAGCTTTAAAAGAAGCGCAGTCTGATGCGAAGAAAGCTGGCGATAAGAAAAATGGTACGATTTGCAAAGAATTGACTGCTTACAGCAAATAATACCAATTGGTTACAATACTTTTAAAATAAGCGCTTGCACCCCATAGCAGTCCGCCTAGCTTTGTCCTAAAATGCTAGGCTCTTTGTGCTTATACCTAAGTTATTGGAACCCCCCAGAATGACCCGAAAAACCGCCCTTGCCGCATTACTACTTGCACCTAGTTTTTCATTCGCGGCAACTGTCCTTTCTGCACCACCTGAATTAAATAATAAATCTTATGTGCTGATGGACTATGAAACAGGGCAAATCCTTGCTTCTAAAAATGAAAACGAAAAATTAGCTCCGGCTTCAATGACAAAAATGATGACCAGTTACATCATTGAACAAAAGTTATTAAGCGGTGAACTAACTGAAAATGAAAAAGTACGTATGAATGAGTCGGCTTGGTGTCGCGGCAGCAGCACTGAGTCATGTATGTACGTTCCGCTCAACGGTACTGCAACTGCATTAGAAATGTTACGTGGCATTATCATTCAGTCGGGTAATGACGCTTCTAAAGCTATGGCAGAACATATTGCTGGCAATGAAGGCACCTTTGCCCACATGATGAACCAAGAAGCGAAACGTATTGGCATGGTGAATACTCAATTCATCAATGCGACAGGTATGCCAGCTGAAGGTCATTTCTCGACTGCCAAAGATATGGCGACTCTAGCGCAACATATCATTCATGACAGTTCAAAATACTATCCGATCTACTCTGAAAAAGAATTTACGTTCAATGGCATTAAGCAAGGCAACCGTAATGCCCTGCTTTATACTGACCCAAGTGTAGATGGTTTAAAAACTGGCCATACTGAAGAAGCGGGCTACTGCTTAACGACTTCAGCTAAACGTGGTCCATTACGTTTAATTTCAGTGATTTTTGGTGCACCAAGCATGAATGAGCGTGCATCTCAAACACGTGAAATTTTAGCTTGGGGTTATGCAAACTTTGAAACTGTAAAAGTTCAACCTGCTAAACAAGTGCTTGCAAAAGCAAAAGTTTGGTACGGTAAAGACAATCAAGTTCAAGTAGGTCTAGCTGAAAACTTTAACGTGACGATGCCTAAAGGCGAAGCGAACGCCATTAAAACTCAATTGGTTGTTCAACCAAAATTAACTGCTCCTTTAAAACAAGGTCAAGTGGTCGGTAAATACGTTGCAACGCTTAATGGCAAAGTCATTGCTGAAAAACCACTTGTAGCTCTACAAAATGTTGAAGAAGCTGGTTTCTTTGCAAAAATGATTGATCACATCAAACAATTCTTTAGCAACTTATTCTAAGTTTGATGAAAACTCGATATTAAGACTAAAGTGAAAGCATCTAGATTTCGGTCTAGGTGCTTTTTTATTTTATACTGCCTAAAAACCTGTAGATGACTTTCCTATGAGCCAAAACATTCGCCCTTATTTAGACACTGTTCCACGTATTGCTGACTCTTGCTATATCGATGAAATGTCAGTGGTGATTGGCGATGTTGTATTGGCTGAAAATGTCTCTGTTTGGCCATTTGCTGTGATTCGTGGTGATGTAAACCATATTCGTATTGGTAAAAACTCTAATGTGCAAGATCACTCAATGTTGCATGTGAGTCATAAAAAAGCCGATAAACCTGAGGGTTCTCCACTGATTATTGGTGAAGATGTGACAATTGGTCATCATGTGAAATTACACGGTTGTACCATTGGTAATCGTGTTTTAGTCGGTATAGGTACGATTATTTTAGATGATGTAATTGTTGAAGATGATGTGATGATTGGTGCTGGTTCACTTGTTCCACCCAATAAGGTTTTGGAAAGTGGTTATTTATATGTGGGCAGTCCAGTCAAAAAAGTCCGCCCCCTAACCGATAAAGAAAAAGCATTTTTACCGTATTCAGCGCAGAATTATGTGAAGGTGTCGGGGAGTTATAAATAAAACTCAATTTCGCATAAGAGATTTTATATAAATAGATTCGATCAGGTGTCTATCTCTATACATCATAATCTCAGCCTCCATTATAAAACTCAATAAATTCTGAGTTTATGCACGAGTCGTGGTGCCGTACATGATTTTGAACTATTCAAACGCCATTTAAATCAGATTCCTGCAGGGTGTTTTCTCCTTGTAGATAAGGGCTACCAAGTGATCTATACCGTGTATCCGAATAGTCTATTGCCATTAAAAGCAAAAAAGCACTGTAGACTAGAGCCTGAACTAAAACTTTATAACCAAGAAATCAATAAAAGAAGAATTGGAATTCAGCATGTATTCGGGACTTTGAAAACCTTCAAAATTCTTGCTTAGCGATATCGCAACCGTGGTAAAAGACTGGGATTAAGATTCAATTTAATTGCAGGAATCTATAATTGAAACTGAGTCAAAAATGACTTATGAAAGAGCTCTAATGGTGTTATATGGAATCTAATAAAGGTTATCCTCGTTTTTATATTTTTGCTTGTTTAACTCTAGTTCCTGTTGTGTATTTTGGTTATTTTGCCAAGGAGTATTTTCTTATGGAAAAAGCAAGAGAATATAAAATAAAAAATAAATTAAATGTGGGATGTTTGTTTCTGGAGAAAAGATATAAAACTAAACATGGTATTGATAAATTTGAGGTAAATATTGATGGTAATAAATATTTGCTGAGCGATGTTGTTGTTAAAGGTTTTCCATTTAAAAAAAAATATTATAATTTTCAAAAAGAAATTAGTAATGAAAAAGCATGTTATAGGGTTTCCTATGTAAAGGTTAAAATTCTATTTTTTAAACGGAGTTTTATTTATGATTTAGAATAGACAACTTAAATTGATTAAAATACAAACACAACTCAACTATATTTTATAAGGATTTAGTTAATAAAAAATTAGATAAAAGCCATACTTTCGCAAGAGGTCTAATAATTTGAATGTTAACTTACCCTAAATTAACATAATACACGTTACACGAAATGCTTTTAATTTCTTTTCTAAATCATAGCATTATGCTGGTATAAAAAGCTCAATCAGCACCGATTGAGCTTTTTTTGTGAAATTTTCATGTCCGACGCTCATTATTCAATCATTGTTCTACAAAAATTTCTTATCCAAACTCAAAAATCATCTCTCTCCAAAGAATTCCCCTCCCATCATAGCCACACACCCCAAAATTTTATACAATAGTGCATCCTTATCCATGGTGCTGCTTTATGACCGCTTGGACTGCTCACGTCACTGTCGCAACCGTCGTTGAAAAAGACGGAAAATTCCTATTTGTTGAAGAACATACAGAAGGTGTGACCCATACTGTATTTAATCAACCTGCAGGTCATGTCGAAGCTGGCGAAACCATTATTGAAGCAGCCATTCGAGAAACCATGGAAGAAACAGGTCACGATGTAGAAATCACGAACCTCCTAGGCATGTATACTTATACTCCTCCGATGTTCCCTGATCGTACTTATTTCCGTTTCTGTTTCTTAGCTAAAGACATTCAGCACCATGCCGATGCACAGTTAGACACAGGCATTGTCGGTGCAGTATGGATGACGCTTGATGAACTCATTGAGTCTGCCCGTGCGCGTAGTCCATTAGTCATCAAAGCTGTACAAGATGCTCTTTCAGGTCAAAAATTTCCTTTATCGCTCATTTACGAGCACCAAAATTCTCCCTTAATTTCAAATTTGGATGCTTAATCCTATGCAACAACGTGTCATCGTCGGTATGTCTGGTGGTGTAGATTCTTCTGTATCTGCAGCACTTTTACTTCAACAAGGTTATCAAGTTGAAGGTCTTTTCATGAAAAACTGGGAAGAAGATGACGGCACGGAATACTGTACGGCAATGGAAGATCTTGCCGATGCTCAAGCCGTTTGTGACAAAATTGGTATCAAACTGCATACCGCGAACTTTGCGATGGAATATTGGGACCGTGTCTTTGAGCATTTCTTAGAAGAATATGCCGCAGGTCGTACACCAAACCCAGATATTCTCTGCAATAAAGAAATTAAATTCCGTGCATTTCTAGACCATGCTGTGAACTTAGGTGCTGACTTTATTGCGACAGGCCACTATTGCCGCCGTGGTGAAACGCTAAAAAATTCACGTGGTGAAGAGTATGCTCCTCTACTACGTGGCCTAGACAACAACAAAGACCAAACCTATTTCCTACATGCAGTGCATGGTCGTGAAATTAACAAAACTTTGTTCCCTGTGGGTGAAATTGAAAAACCACAAGTACGCAAAATCGCTGAAGAATTAGGTCTAATCACCGCGAAGAAAAAAGATTCAACAGGAATCTGCTTTATTGGTGAACGTCGATTTAATGACTTCTTAAAGCAATATTTACCTGCTCAACCCGGAAAAATCGTCCTTGACACAGGTAAAGAGGTTGGTGAACATCACGGCTTAATGTACTATACGCTCGGCCAACGTGGTGGCATCGGTCTTGGTGGTCTAAAAGGTGCTGAAGAAGGCGCTTGGTTTGTACTGCATAAAGATATCGAAGGTAATCGCCTAGTCATTGGTCAAGGTCATGAACATCCACTCATGCAAAGCACCATTTTATGGTCTGAAGCGATTGATTGGGTGGCTGGTGAACAAGAGATTCCTGAATCAGGCTTCCGCTGCACAGCGAAAACTCGTTATCGTCAGCCTGACCAAGACTGTACAATATTTAAAGACCCTACAGCGCCAAATGGTGTGCGTGTCGAATTCGATGAGCCACAACGTGCTGTTACACCGGGTCAAAGTGTGGTGTTCTACACCGGTGAAGTTTGTTTAGGGGGTGGTGTGATTCATCATACCAATGCGCCTAAACCGGATTTTATTGAATAAGGATTGTTTCGGATGACAGAGTTACCGTTTCAACAGCCTCAGACTCTGAATACTCGCCAAAATCGTGCATTGGCGTTAGCTGCTGTTTTTCAAGCGACACAGCTGACCCACATGACTGCATTGACTGGGCAACAGAGTATCGGGGAAAGCGGTAACTTTTATTTTGAACATCTCATTAAAGCCAGTTTAAATATCCGTCCTAAGTCGAATCAGTCTAGTCAGACGCTTGATTTTTTTAGTGGCTTGGCGGATATTTCGCTGGGATTAAAAACCTTAGAAAGTAGCATTACTCAACCCTTCAATACATCTCCCAAATCTAGACTTCCTAAACTTGCCAATACTAAGCTACCCATGACGTATGCGATGGCGTTATTGCAGTTAGAAAAGAAAGTCTATAGCAATCCTAAATTTGTCGAAACCATTGAACAATCCCAACAAAAAATTCTAAGACAGCTTTCCTTTTTTGATAATAATTATTTACATCCAAGTATCATTGCCAATTTAGCGCAAACCTATATTGAAACTGCAGGCCAAATTAATCCACGTATTATGGTTCGTGGTAATGCCGAAGCATTTAAAGACACTTCTCATACCAATCGCATTCGCGCCACCTTATTTACCGGCTTACAAATGGCACATTTATGGCGTCAGCTCGGTGGTAGCTCATGGGGTATGATTTTCAGTAAGCGCAAGCTACTACAAGATATTCAAGATCTTGCCCGTTTACAGTATCAGGTGGTTTAACTGATGCAGTACGGGCTTTTTGTTTTACGTTTAATTCCAAAATTTAAGGAATCGCTATGAACGCTTTAACCGCACTTTCTCCATTAGATGGACGTTACGCAAGCAAATGTGATGCTCTACGTCCCTTCCTCTCTGAGTTTGGTTTAATCCATGCTCGTGTGACTGTTGAAGTGCGTTGGTTACAAGCGCTTGCAAACCGTCCTGAAATCACTGAAGTTCCAGCGTTCAGTGCTGAAACTAACGCTGCGCTTGATGCAATTGTTGCGAACTTCTCTGAAGACAATGCAAACCGCATTAAAGAAATTGAACGTACAACAAACCATGATGTAAAAGCAGTGGAGTACTTCTTAAAAGAGCAAATCGCACATATCGATGAGCTTAAAAATGCTGGAGAATTCATTCACTTTGCATGTACATCTGAAGACATCAACAACTTGTCTCATGCTTTAATGCTTAAAAATGGCCGTGAAGTTTTAGTTGCAGCAATGCAGCAAATCATCGATTCAATCGTTGCTTTGGCTGAAAAACATGCTGAACAACCAATGTTGTCTCGTACACACGGTCAAACTGCTAGCCCAACAACTTTGGGTAAAGAAATGGCGAACGTAGCTTACCGTTTAGCGCGTCAAATCAAGCAATTCAAACAAGTTGAACTTCTAGGTAAAATTAACGGTGCTGTAGGTAACTACAACGCTCATTACTCTGCTTACCCTGAAATTAACTGGCCTGCTCATTCTCAAGCTTTTGTAGAGTCTTTAGGTTTAACCTTCAACCCGTACACGACTCAGATTGAACCGCATGACTACATGGCGGAACTTTTTGATGCGCTACGTCGTTTCAACACAATCTTAATCGACTTTAACCGTGACGTTTGGGGATACATCTCACTTGGTTTCTTCAAACAACGTTTGAAAGAAGGCGAAGTTGGTTCTTCAACAATGCCACATAAAGTTAACCCAATTGACTTCGAAAACTCTGAAGGTAACTTGGGTATTGCGAATGCGGTATTGGCTCACCTTGGTGAAAAACTTCCTGTATCTCGTTGGCAGCGTGACTTAACTGACTCAACTGTGCTTCGTAACATGGGTGTTGGTTTTGCACAAAGCTTGATTGCATTTGAAGCTTGCTCTAAAGGTATTGGCAAACTTGAGTTGAATGCTCAACGTATTCTAGAAGACCTTGACCATGCGCAAGAAGTTCTTGCTGAACCAATTCAAACTGTAATGCGCCGTTATGCAGTTGAAAAACCTTACGAAAAACTTAAAGCCCTTACTCGTGGTCAAGCAATGACTCGCGACATGATGGTTGATTTCGTAAATGGTAATGAGCTTGAAGCTGTTCCTGCTGCTGACCGTGCGCGTCTTGCAGAAATGACACCTGCAACTTATACAGGTAATGCATCAACTCAAGCAAAACAAGTTGCTGATTTAATTGCTAAGATCTGATTTCTAAAATCTAATTTTAAATAGATCAAAAAAAACGAGGCTTCATGCCTCGTTTTTTATTTCTACCTATATACTCCTTCACCCTTTGGGATGCGAAACATGCTCCGCAAGGAGATATGGCTATCCACATCACCCTAACCTTCGCCTATAAGGAGAGAGAAAATTTAGAAGTAATTTTATTCTGCAGGGCAATATTTCGCCCAATCATCTTTCATCCGTTGTAATTCACAGCCTGTTAAAACATCTGAGTAATAAACATAATATGTGGCATCGGGATACTGAATTTCATGGCGAAACATCATGCCACGCAAAGACACAGAGAGCTCTTCTGGAAAATCATCTGTTAAATAAAGTTCTTCAAACTCATAGTTAAAATAACAATTTTGAGTCGCAATAAATGCCTCAACAACGGCCATAGTTACTTCCAAATACATAAACTTCGATATACATCTGAGTTTAATACAATCTTTTTGAAAATACTTATCCCTAGTAGCTAGCTGATGACATTTGAAAAATTAATGCACAAATTCTAGCGCCCTCGAACTAACACCTTTCATCACATTATGGCTATACTTGCCGCGAATTATAACCACTGCACACCGATAAAAATTTTGAGCTTTGCCTTTTCATGATTGATTTCAAATTAAAACTTAAGCACATCTTAGCTTTTGCGTTATTAACTCTTGCCATTGTGATCGCCAGTATCCAACCTTTAGAAATGGAAGCATATATCCTCCATCAAATCGGCACAGCGTTTATGCTGATCGTGCTGCTCGTTTTCCTCTATAAAATAGGGCTAAGTTTCACAACTGTTTGCCTGTATCTTGGCTTTTTATTGATTCATGTTATCGGTGCCCATTATTTATATTCTTATGTACCTTATTCTGAATGGACACAAGCTCTCTTCGGTTTCAACCTTGACCAAAGCATTGGATGGTCTCGGAATATGTATGATCGGCTTGTACATCTTGCCTATGGATTGCTGCTCTATCCGTTCTTTTATCGCATATTTCAAATCTGGCTACCGCAATTAAAAGCCGGAACACTCTTTTTATTAGATTTCTTTCATAAGTCATTTTTCACTCAGCTCCAAGTTATAAATTCCAGCAATTAGATTGAATCTTAATGCTAGTCTTTTGCCTCGATTGCGATATCGCTCAGCAAGAATTTTGAAGGTTT
>NZ_VOZO01000022.1:0-16549 GCF_013419715.1 Acinetobacter sp. YH12063
ACAATAGCAAGAGTGAACCACCTGATCCCTTCCCGAACTCAGAAGTGAAACCTCTTAGCGCTGATGGTAGTGTGGGGTTACCCATGTGAGAGTAAGTCATCGCCAGCTCATTATTCGAAACACCCCCAACTTAAACGTTGGGGGTTTTTTTTATGCGTGGAGAAAAAAGGGAAAAAAATAATAAGAAAAGCAGCAGGATAAAATAGGGAAATGATAAAAATATTGTTAGATTGAGGCTTGAATTATTTAAACATGGATGATTATTAGACAATCAACGCATTCAAAAATCATCAATTAAAGTAATTCTCAGCTTAAAATGCCGGAAAATCTGAATGTAAGTCAGCTAAAACAACAGTTTAAATGTCTAACTATCGACTTAAGTGATGTCTGATGACTTATGATTTAGAAATCTACGACTTAGATCGTAGAGTTGCGATTTTTTTCTATAAAATTTGAGTTTTATTCTGACAATTTTCATATCAAATAATCTATCGTCTGATTGTGATTTAGCTTCTAATAACACATTGATAATTAATCATTATAAAAACTAGACCCGCAGTCCATCGACTTTTTTATGTATAAATATTTCAAAAATATTCGAGTTTTTATGACATTTTATTCCCAAACAACATGGATATATCTGAAAGGTATGGGTCTATACCTTTGTAATTTTGGACAATTTACAGTCAAAAACGGCATTGTAGCGAAAAATAAAACTCACAATTGGAGGTGAGGTTCAATGTCTACAAGCACAATGAATGTGAATAGCGTTGTCGATAACGCTAAGTTCACAAAATCGCATTTCAGCATCATGATGTGGTGTCTAATTCTTATTTTATTTGATGGTTACGACTTAGCGATCAATGGTGTTGCGCTGCCTTTATTAATGAAAGATTGGGGATTAACAGCTGTTCAAGCAGGTATGCTAGCGAGTACAGCACTTGCAGGGATGATGTTTGGTGCCATGATGTTTGGTACTTTGGCTGATAAGATTGGTCGTAAAAAAGTCATCATGATCTGTGTATTTTTATTCAGTACATTCACATTTTTAGGTGGTTTTGCATCAAATCCTACGGAATTTGGTGCTTTACGTTTTATTGCTGGACTTGGCATTGGTGGAGTATTACCGAACCTTGTGGCATTGACGTCTGAATATGCACCTAAGCATCTACGCAGTACTTTAGTGACAACTATGTTCAGTGGTTATGCAATGGGTGGCATCATGGCGGCTTTATTTGGTTCATGGTTTACTGCGGATTATGGCTGGCAAATCATGTTCTTCATTGCGGGTATTCCACTGTTACTGCTGCCATTTGCTTGGAAGTTTTTACCTGAATCGCTCACATTTTTGGTGAAGGTGAATCGTCACAATGAAGCACGTCGTATGATTCAAACCATTGCACCTGAGCAAACGGTGACTGCAAATACTCAACTGGAACTGACTGAAGTTGCGGTTCCGGGTGGAACGTCTGTTAAAGCGTTGTATAAGCAAGGTCGTGGCGTAAGTACGATGTTGTTTTGGCTGTGTTTCTTTATGTGTCTATTAACCCTTTATGCATTAGGCAGTTGGTTACCAAAACTAATGATGGCCGCAGGTTATTCATTAGGTAGCAGTTTGACCTTCCTATTGGCGATGAATATTGGTGCGGTGATTGGTACGATTGGCGGCGGTATTTTAGCGGATAAGTTCCATTTAAAACCGGTGATCATTACATTATGTCTCGCAGGTGCTGTGGCACTATCGTTACTCGGCTTTAATTCACCACAGCCTGTGATCTATCTTTTGGTTGCTGTCGCAGGTGCATCGGCAATTGGTTCGCAAATCTTGCTGTATAGCTATGTTGCACAGTACTATCCGTTGTCTGTACGTTCGACAGGTATTGGTTGGGCTTCTGCAGTTGGTCGTACAGGTGCGATTGTTGGCCCTATTCTGATCGGCTATTTATTATCACAAGAATTGCCACATCAAATTAACTTTATGGCCGTAGGAATTCCAGTAGTCATCGCAGCGATTGCAGTGTTCTTTATTCGCAAAGCGCAAACGGATGAAGAGGTTGCCGCTTTAGAAAATGTGAATAAGGCTTCAGTGAAAACACAGCGTTCGTATAGCTAAAACATAGATTTAAAAAGCCCGTCATTTGATGGGCTTTTTTTATGTTGTACTCATAATTCTTATCATTGAATTTGGGCTGAATGATTTATTAAAACATATTGATAAATAATGAGATTTAATATTTTAAATAGCTTTTCTAATTTAATTTCATCGTTATATAGAGACTCGATCATACGTTTTTCAGTACAAGCAGAGGTCTGAAAATAGGGGATGAAGTTCAGGGCGTATAAGTAATCAAGTTTGAGGCTTGAGGTTCATTTTGTTACTTAAATATAGTGAACTCTGTGCTCAGTCAGCGCATGATAGAGGCATAGATTTATTCACATTTATCAATAATGTCTCAAGATCATGGAAATATCGTCATGTCCAAAGCCGTACAAGATATAAAAGATTATCCGCTCTATGTTGCAGGTAAAGCAGCGACTACCGATCAGTGGTTAGAAGTGAATCAAAAATATACCCAAGACGTATATGCACGCGTTGCACTCGCAGATGCTGCAACCATTGAAAAAGCCATTGATTCAGCGGTTAAATCTAGCGCTGCAATGGCGGCATTGGAACCTTTTCAAAAACAAAAAATTTTACTGCACTGTGTTAAACGTTTTAATGAAATGCGTGCAGAATTGACTGAAATTTTAATTGCGGAAGGTGGAAAACCGCGTAAAGCCGCAGCTGCTGAAGTTGAACGTTTAATCAATACCTTTCAAATTGCTGCCGATGCTGTCACACAGATGGATGATGGTCGTATGATACCATTGGCGGTTACCGCAGCGGCATCCGGTTATCAAGGCATGGTCAAACATGTGCCGATAGGCCCTGTATCATTGATCAGCCCGTTTAATTTTCCGATCAATCTTACTGCGCATAAAATTGCACCCGCCATTGCTGCAGGTTGTCCATTTGTGTTGAAACCTGCAAGTTTGACGCCTATTTCAGCTTTAAAAATTGCGGAAGTTTTAGCAGAAACGGATTTACCAAAAGGTGCCTTTTCGGTTTTACCTTGTCCACGTGAACATGCAGATGTCTTGGTCACTGACGACCGATTTAAACTGCTCAGCTTTACCGGTTCCGATGTGGTTGGTTGGGATATGAAAGCGCGTGCGGGACGTAAAAAAGTGACTTTGGAGCTCGGTGGCAACGCTGCGGTATTGGTTGAGCCTGATACTGAAATTTCAGCGGCATTTATTGAACGCTTAGTCGGTGGGGCGTATAACCATGCAGGGCAGGTGTGTATCAGCGTACAACGCATCTTGGTGCATGCCGATATCTATGCCGATGTGAAGAAAAAACTTGTGGCGAGAATGAAGCAGCTTAAAGCGGCTGATCCTCAGTTGGAAAGCACCATGGTCGGTCCAATGATTAAGGAAGCGGAAGCAACACGCGTGCATAAATGGGTCGATAAAGCAGTAAAAAAAGGTGCTAAAGCATTGGTTCGTGGTGAACATCAGGGGGCTTTGCTCGATCCAATTTTATTAGAAAATGTCGATGAATCGCTAGAAGTGTATAAAGATGAAATCTTTGGCCC
Source organism: Acinetobacter sp. YH12063 (assembly GCF_013419715.1). NCBI lineage: Bacteria > Pseudomonadati > Pseudomonadota > Gammaproteobacteria > Moraxellales > Moraxellaceae > Acinetobacter > Acinetobacter sp. YH12063. Next base: position 3,639 of record NZ_VOZO01000022.1, read on the forward strand.
TGTAGCGATTTTAGAGAAATACAAAAACTTTGAAAAAGGTATCGCCAAAATTAATAGCAGCCGTTTTGGTTTACAGGCGGGCATCTATACGCAAAATTTGAATAAAATGTTGTATGCGTGGAATCACTTAGAGGTTGGTGGAGTGATTATTAATGACATTCCGTCTTTCCGTGTCGATAACATGCCATATGGTGGCGTAAAAGATTCTGGCTTAGGCCGTGAAGGAATTCAGTCTGCCATTCGAGATATGCAAGAAGAACGCGTATTGGCGATAAAACTGTAGCCGTTTAAACTTGGGCTTGGTTCAGTATGGATCTGTTCGAAGCCCATGTTTGAATCATTGCAAAAATCTAAAGTGAATAAGAAAAAATGAAACGAATTTTATTATTGGTCAGTATGATGACCGTGAATATGGCTGTCTTTGCCTTTAACGCCACTCAAATGGTGACCGATGCACGCAGCCAGATCGGGAAAACCTTATATTATGATCCTGCATATACTGCACTGCGTTATCCGATGGGAGATGTTCCCTTAATCAAGGGTGTTTGTACCGATGTGATAATTCGTGCATTACGACAGCAAGGGATTGATTTACAACAAGCTATTCATGAAGATATGAAAGCCAATTTTAAGCAGTATCCACAAAAATGGGGCTTAAAAGGAACAGATAAAAATATTGATCATCGGCGTGTTCCCAATATTCAAACCTGGATGCAACGTCAGGGCTATGTAGTCAAAGATAAGCAGTATTTGGCAGGTGATATTGTCACTTGGGACTTAGGGCGTGGTTTAGTGCATATCGGCGTGGTTTCAGATCGTAAAATGAAAGGTAGCGGGGTTCCGCTGATTATCCATAATATAGGAGAGGGCACACAGGAAGAAGATCTTTTACATGTCTATCAAATTACCGGACATTATCGAGTGAAATAACTTTAAAAATTTAATTGGAAATAAAATATTCCTAAAAGTTATATTATTGATAACTTAAATTGTATGAAAAATAAGCTGATTAAATGAACATTTAAACTTAAACATATTATAAAAATGGAATATTTGCCGTAGAAATTACAGAAAAACTTAAAAAAAGTGAGTATTGTTAATTCATACAAAGGGAAAGTTATTTGTGGTGTTTTTAACCAAAATGCGCATGTGATTTTTCTGTTTGCAATTTGGTATAGACGCTCATAAGGTATCTCACCAGATCAAACACCCAGAATTTTTATTTTTATGGTTCTTTTTTTGCTCGCGATATAATCATAACAAGCAGCAGTTAAAGATGCCTGAGGTTTAGGTGTTCTATGTCAGATAATCGTGAAAGCTGGTCTGCGCGATCAGGCTTTATTTTAGCGGCGATTGGATCAGCCGTGGGTTTGGGGAATATTTGGCGTTTCCCTTATGTTGCTTATGAAAATGGTGGTGGTGCATTTTTAGTACCGTATTTGATTGCAATTTTTGCAGCAGGTTTACCCTTACTCTTTTTGGACTATGTTGTTGGACATAAGTTCCGTAAAGCACCACCTACAGCCTATAAAAAGTTAATGAATGCTGAATCATTGGGTTGGTGGCAAGTGATGGTGACCCTGATCATCGGGATCTACTATGCCAGCGTGTTGTCATGGGCCGGTAGTTACATGTATTACGCCATTGGACAACAATGGGGCTCAGATACGGAAAGCTTTTTCTTTAAAACCTATCTACAAAATGGTGATGGCTTAACATTTGGTTTTGTTCCGACTTTATTTGTTGGTTTAGTCATTGTTTGGGCTGTGGTGATGTTCATTCTCTATGGCGGTGTACGTCGTGGTGTAGAACTTGCCAATAAAATTTTTATGCCGTTATTGATCGTGTTATTTAGCATTTTAGTCATTCAAGCATTGCGTCTACCGGGTGCGGCAGAAGGCTTAAATGCATTCTTTACGCCAAACTGGGAAGCGATGACCGACTATAAAGTATGGTTAGCAGCCTTTGGTCATATCTTCTTCTCGTTATCGATTGGTTTCGGGATCATGTTGACCTATGCGTCTTACTTAAAAGCAAAAACCAACTTAACCGGTTCAGGTGTAGTCGTTGCATTAGCCAACTCATCATTTGAAATCTTAGCGGGTATTGGCGTCTTTGCAGCACTTGGTTTCATGGCACAAAGTTCAGGTGTACCTGTAAAAGAAGTAGTATCTGGTGGTATTGGTTTAGCCTTTATTGCCTTCCCGAAAATCATTTCGAGTATGGGGGCAGGCGGTGATTTGTTTGGCTTCTTGTTCTTTGCTTCGTTGGTGGTTGCAGGGATTACCTCTATGGTGAGTATCTTGCAAGTGCCAATTGCAGCGTTCCAAGATAAATTCGGCTGGTCACGTAAAAAAGCTGTAACGATTGTTGCGGGTGGTTCTGCCATTGTATCGACCTTAATTTTCTCAACCCACAGTGCGATTACTTTTGTTGACATCATTGACTACTTTGCCAATAACATTGGTATTGTAGCGGGTGGTTTGTTCTCGATTATCTTGGTGTCTTGGTTCCGTCGTCCATTGCTTGCGCAATTACGTGATCATGTGAATCAATATTCAAGTATCAAATTGGGCTTCGGTTGGAACTTCTTATTAACGGTTGTTACTCCGCTTTCATTATTGGTGGCTTTAGGCTTAACCATTAAAGACGTTGCATCTAAAGGTTATGGTGGTTATCCCGTAGACGTGTTATTGCCTGTAGCTGGTGTGGTCATTGCGTTCTTTGTGCTTGGTGCCATTGTATTTAGCTGCATGAAAGACAAAAAACCTGAGGAGAAATAACATGAATACATCTGCATTAATCATGATGATCATTTCAATTGTTTTGCTTTGGGGTGGTTTGATCTTAGCGTCGATTCATTTAGCAAAACATCCAGATGAAGAAGATTAAGCTTCATCGCTGATAAAAAAAGGAACCCGAGGGTTCCTTTTTTTATGTGGTACTAAAAGCAAATTCTATTGCAGATTAAGCTGTTTTTTGAATACGACAGTAGAAGAAGCCATCGCCATAACCCGCTTTCGGGAACAGTTGACGACCATGAATTTGTTCAACGCCCCATTCTGCTTCAATTTTAATTTCTTGGGCATCGGCATGATTGGCAAAGAACTCAACCATTTGCTGTTCGTTTTCAGCTTTTAAAATCGAGCAAGTGATGTAAAGCAGCGTACCGCCAACTTTAAGTTGCTTCCACATGTTTTCCAAAATTTGCTTTTGTAATACTACTGTTTTCGCAATGTCGCCCGATTGACGTAGTAAACGAATATCCGGATGACGACGCATTACGCCGACAGCAGTACACGGTGCATCGAGCACGATACAATCAGCAAGCTCAGGAGCAGTGTAAGTGACAGCATCGGCAGTTTGGATTTCGACATGTTTACCATCGAGAACTAAACGATCAAGGTTTTCAACCACACGTTTCAGGCGCTTTTCATCTTGGTCGAGTGCGATGAGTTTCTTCGGTTGGAAGGTTTCTAAAATGTGTGCGGTTTTACCACCCGGCGCAGCACAAGCATCAATCACAAATTTACCATCGAGATTTGGTAAGAGTGTTGCACACAGCTGAGCATGTTCATCTTGTACCGAGAAACCACCTGCTTCAAAGCCCGGCAAACTTGGAATGTGTAGGCTTTCGTCCATCACGATACCGACATCAGACAGTTCACAACGATGTGCATCGATGCCTTCATCTTCCAGAATATCGAGGTATTCGTCACGGCTCACTTGACGTGTATTAACACGTAACGTCAGTGGTGCAATTTGTTTAAGCTCATAGCTGAGCTCGTCAAATTGTTCACCCCAGTCTTTTTTCAAACGTTTAGATAACCAACTAGGTAAATTGGTGGCTTGTTCAAGTACGTCGTAGAACTGTTCTGTTTCACGTGTTGCACGGCGCAAAATCGCGTTGATTAAGCCACTTAGACTGCCCATACCCAATTGTTTTGCAGCTTCCACCGTTTCAGAAATTGCAGCGTGAGCTGCGACACGGGTACACAACAATTGGTACAAACCAAGGTATAAACAGGTTTCAACCACTTGGTTATCTACAGGTTTAGACAGTAATGGTAAAGTCAGTTGTTTCAATGCGTACCATTGACGTAAACAACCAAGCACCAATTCATGGAATAACGCACGGTCTTTATCTGACACGATATTCATTTGCTGCGCGAGTACCGATTGCAGCGATTGACCATTTTGGACAGCCAATAACGTCTTCACTACCTGAGCACGTAAATTAAGGTCTCGGGTCGAGGCGTTGGGAGATTGCTTCATTATAAAATTTGTCCAATAGTCAATTTTTGGGTTTGTAAAATTTGTACAGGGTTGAGTGGTTTAGCACCTGGCCATTGTAAAGAGGTCAAAATAATCACGCTGCCATTGGCACAGGCAACGTGTATGCCTTTTTTGTCGATGGCAATGATTTCACCTGCTTGAGCGTTCGGTGCAGACACAGCAGAAAGTTCAGAATGCCAAACACGTAAGTTGTTTTGTTCATCCAACTGAATAAATGCTACCGGCCACGGATTAAAGGCACGGATGTTGCGATCGATTTGTACGGCATCGATGGACCAATCAATTTTTGCTTCAGCTTTTGATAGCTTATGTGCATAAACTGTTAATGCTTCGTCTTGAACTTCACGGCTGTCTAAATATTGCTGCAATGTTTGTTCAGTGTCTAAAACGGCAGCAATTGCAGTTGCACCTTGCTCTGCAAGTTTGTCATGCAAAGTTGCAGAGGTATCCGTTGCTTCAATCGGGCAGATGGTTTTATACATCATGTCGCCAGTATCAAGTCCGGCTGCCATTTTCATAATGGTGACGCCCGTTTCAGCATCACCCGTTGCAATGGCACGTTGAATCGGTGCTGCACCACGCCACCGTGGCAGCAATGAACCATGAATATTCAGACAGCCATATTTCGGGGTATCTAACACCACTTGTGGCAAGATTAAACCATAGGCTGCAACCACCATAACATCGGCATTTAAGGCCTTTAATTCCGCCTGTGCGGCTAAACCTTCTTCAGTCGATGATTTGAAATGAAGGGGTTGGTAAACAGGAATATCATGTTCAAGGGCTAAGACTTTAACAGCGGAAGCTGTTAATTTTTGTCCACGACCTGCTTTGCGGTCAGGTTGAGTGTATACCGCAACAATTTCATGTTGTGTTTTGAGTAATGCAGCTAAAGCTGTTGCGGCAAATTCTGGTGTACCGGCAAAGATGATTTTCAAAATGAATGAACCGAATCTGTGTTGAATATGTGGATTATAGCAAAGGATTAAACTGTAATTTAGAACATTAGAAATTGATTTTTGCAACTTTGGAGCTGCCCCAGCTCAATGATTTCATAACTCAAAATTGCAAATTTGCATTTTTTAAATAAATTATATTTATATAAAATTTAAAAATTATTCATGAAAGTTTTGTATTGTGCAGCCTTTGATGGCGGTATAGTAGATTTCAGTTAAAAGATTTTTGTCGTCAAATCACTCGGTTTTATTTATAGACCCATCTGCCCAAATCTCAGCTTAAAAAGCCATCTTTAAAAACAATGGCTTGGTGTATGATAGGTTTAAAATTCGACTGATTTTACATCAATGTCAGTATGATTTAGCCAGAGTGAATCTGCAGGGTTCATTTCAAGCTCAAACTTTGTTGGAAATATAAAATGCCTGACTATCGTTCAAAAACATCGACACACGGAAGAAATATGGCGGGTGCGCGCGGCTTATGGCGCGCAACTGGTATGAAAGATGAAGACTTTGGTAAACCAATTATTGCCGTCGTGAACTCATTTACTCAATTTGTACCGGGTCACGTTCATCTTAAAGACCTTGGTCAACTCGTGGCGCGTCAAATTGAGCAAGCAGGCGGTGTAGCCAAAGAGTTCAATACCATTGCGGTTGATGACGGTATTGCGATGGGTCATGACGGTATGCTGTATTCATTGCCTTCACGTGACTTGATTGCAGACTCTGTTGAATACATGGTGAGCGCACACTGTGCCGATGCCATGGTATGTATTTCCAACTGTGACAAAATTACTCCAGGGATGTTGATGGCGGCAATGCGTTTGAACATTCCAGTGGTATTTGTGTCTGGCGGTCCAATGGAAGCGGGTAAAGTTAAAATCCGTGGTAACGACAAAGCCATCGACTTAATTGATGCCATGATTGTGGCTGCAGATGACAATTATACCGATGAAGAAGTAGCAGAATACGAACGCTCTGCATGCCCAACTTGTGGTTCATGCTCAGGTATGTTCACCGCAAACTCAATGAACTGCTTAACAGAAGCATTGGGCCTGTCTTTACCGGGTAACGGTTCTACACTGGCAACACATGCAAACCGTAAAAAATTATTCGAACGCGCAGGCTCTTTAATTGTTGAATTGGCTAAACGTCATTATGAACAAGATGATTACAGCGTATTGCCACGTGAAATGGTGACCAAAGCCTCGTATGAAAATGCCATGACTTTAGACATCGCGATGGGTGGTTCAACCAATACCGTTCTACACTTGTTGGCGGCTGCCAATGAAGCGGGTGTTGATTTCACGATGGATGACATTGACCGTTTATCTCGCAAAGTGCCTGTTCTATGTAAAGTTGCACCTGCGAAAAACGACGTACATATGGAAGATGTACACCGTGCTGGCGGTATCATGTCCATTCTCGGTGAATTAGACCGTGCAGGCTTATTGGACACATCTGTAGGTACTGTTCACGAAGCAAGCTTAAAAGATGCTTTAGATAAATGGGACATTATCCGTACTGAAAATGAAGACGTTTACCAATTCTTCCGTTCAGCGCCGGGCGGTGTACCAACGCAAACTGCATTCTCACAAGATCGATATTACCAACGACTAGATGGTGACCGTGAAAATGGCGTGATCCGTAATGCTGAACATGCGTTCTCGAAAGACGGTGGCTTAGCTGTGCTTTACGGCAACATTGCGCTCGATGGTTGTATCGTAAAAACTGCGGGTGTAGATGATTCAATCTTGAAATTCAACGGTACTGCACGTGTGTTTGAAAGCCAAGATTCAGCAGTAGAGGCGATCTTGGGCAATGAAATCAAAGCCGGTGATGTGGTTGTGATTCGCTATGAAGGCCCACGTGGTGGTCCGGGTATGCAAGAAATGTTGTACCCAACCAGCTACTTAAAATCGAAAGGTCTAGGCAAAGAATGTGCATTATTGACTGACGGTCGTTTCTCGGGCGGTTCGTCAGGCCTGTCTATTGGTCACGTTTCACCTGAAGCAGCAGAAGGTGGTGCAATTGGTTTGGTGGAAGATGGCGATTTAATCGAAATTGATATTCCAAACCGTACCATCAACCTTGCTGTTGATGAAGCAACCATGGCCGCTCGCCGTGCAGCGCAAGAAGCCAAAGGTTGGCATCCAGTTGAAGAGCGTCCACGCAAAATTTCGAAAGCATTGAAAGCGTATGCAATGCATACCACGAGTGCGGCGAAAGGCGCAGTACGTGAAATCTAAACTTTAGATGTTTAATTAAAAAGCACTCCACATGGGGTGCTTTTTTAATTTACATCTACATAACTTGCATTGGATACGAGGAAATGTCATCCGCAACTGTCTGAGGCAAACGGTAATTTAAAAGTGAATGTTTCTGCGATCATTTTTTTAGTTGCAAACAGTTGCCGAGTTTTGCGGATGACAAATGGTTTTGGTTACTTTTGCCGAAACAAAAGTAACATACGAGCTCCGAAAATTAGCTTTTATAGAGGTAAGACTCCGCTGTAATCAGCTTTTAAATGAAATAATGAGCAATTATTATTTATTTTAAAACTCTTGATCTGATTGAAAATAGAACCAAAGATCACAGCCTTGGATAGTAGCTGTAAAATATATGGCTTTTTGTAGGCATTCCCTTACTTTTTAAAGGAGAGGGCTAGGGAGAGGATTCAAGTGAAAATCCTCCCTTTATTCAAATCTTCTCATACGCCTTATATAGCTTTGCCATGTGATTGAAAAGTGTTGAATACACTAAAAACTTTTTTTGAGATCTAATTTCTTTTACATGCTGAGCGCTTTCTATACAATAAATTTAAAAGAATCCGCCAAGGCTGAAGCCAAAATCAGCCATCGCCAAGGAAGAACAATGAGTAAAAATAATATTCGCGAACATTCTGCGCCTGTTTATGAAGGTATCGAAAATGCGCCTGCACGTTCCATGATGCGTGCCACGGGCTTTCAAGATGCAGATTTTAAGCGCCCATTTATAGGCATTGCCTCAACTTGGGCCAACGTCACGCCGTGTAATATGCATATTGATGGCTTGGCGCGTGATGCTGAGAACGGGGTCAATGCTGCAGGCGGTAAAGGCATTATTTTTAATACCATCACCATTTCTGACGGCATTTCCAATGGTACAGAAGGTATGAAGTATTCCTTGCTGTCGCGGGAAATCATTGCCGATTCCATTGAAGCTGTGGTGGGCTGTCAGGCCTATGATGGCGTAATTGCCATAGGCGGCTGCGACAAGAACATGCCGGGCTGCATTATGGGTTTGGCGCGCTTAAACCGTCCGGGCCTATTTATTTATGGCGGCACCATTAAACCTGGAGTAGGGCATACCGACATGATCTCGGTATTTGAAGCAGTTGGTCAGCACGCCAAAGGCGAAATCAATGAAATTCAGGTGAAGCAGATTGAAGAAGTCGCGCTGCCGGGGCCGGGTTCGTGCGGCGGCATGTATACGGCCAATTCAATGGCCTCAGCGATTGAAGCACTGGGCATGAGTCTGCCGGGATCTTCAGCACAGGAAGCGGTCTCCGCGGATAAAATTGCCGACTGCCAGCGTGCAGGTGAAGCCGTAATGAACCTGCTGCGTCTCGATATTAAGCCGCGCGACATTATGACCAAAGCTGCTTTTGAAAACTCGATTAAAGTGCTAATTGCCTTAGGTGGGTCAACCAATGGTGTGCTGCATTTGATTGCCATGGCGCATACCGCAGGTGTGGAACTCTCTTTGGATGATTTTGTGCGTATTGGCAAAGATATTCCTGTGGTGGCCGATGTGCGCCCATCGGGTCAATATTTAATGTCGGAACTGATTGCTATTGGTGGTATTCAACCGCTCATGAAACGCATGTTGGATGCAGGAATGCTCGATGGTTCTTGCCTGACGGTTACGGGCAAAACTTTGGCGGAAAACTTAGCCGAGGTAGAGGATTATCCTGAAGGTCAGCAAATTATTCTGCCATTTGATGCACCGATCAAAAAGGATTCACACTTGGTGGTGCTAAAAGGCAACCTGTCACCGACAGGTGCCGTGGCTAAAATTACCGGTAAAGAAGGGCTGTATTTTGAAGGGCCTGCGCGGGTATTTGAGGGTGAGCAGGGTGCCATGCGCGGTATTTTAGATGGCGAAGTACAAGAAGGTGAAGTGGTCGTAATTCGCGGTGTTGGGCCAAAAGGCGGGCCGGGTATGCCGGAAATGCTGAAACCGACTTCTGCAATTATTGGTAAAGGTCTAGGCCAATCCGTTGCGTTATTGACCGATGGGCGTTTCTCTGGCGGTAGTCATGGTTTTGTGATTGGGCATGTGACACCAGAAGCCTATGAAGGCGGCCCAATTGGCTTGGTCAAAAACGGCGATAAAATATCAATTAACGCTGAAACCCGTGAAATGACGTGGCATGTGGCAGAGGATGAAATTTCTGCACGTCGCGCGGCCTGGGTCAAACCGAAACCAAACTATACCCACGGCGCTTTGGCTAAATTTGCCAAGTTGACCTCTGGTGCGGAAAAAGGTGCGGTGACTGACCTAAATCTAGACGTCTAATCCATTGTTAAACATTGAACATTCAGCCCTGACTTGATATAAGTTTTGCACAAGGCTTATATCTCATTTAAAACAGCTTCATAATAGAAGTTGAATTTTAAGCATGTGCTGGCAGGTTCGGCACAATTCATCATTTTGAGGCAAAAAACGCATGTCACTGTTACGCCGTTGGTTCGATCCAATCCGATCGAGTTGGTTTTATCAGAAACCGACCCGACAAGCGGTGTTACCCACGGAACAAGGTCTGAGTGTTTATCTTCGACTGGATGATGTCTATAGCTATTTGGCTGCGCAGCAACTGCCTCAATTAGAAGAAATTCTCAGTGATGAAATTAAACCACTGAAAGTGATTATTTGTCGTCAGAGTGCTGAACCTCCTAATCAAATGTCCTCGATAGAATGGCAACAATATTGTCTGAATGATGCTCAAATTTTAGCGCGTCAGCATCGTTTTAGTTTTCATGAAACACCTGAACAACCGACCGCTGAAGCTTTAGAACAAGCCGAAATTATTCTAAAAAATACCCCATTACGCGGCCAAGACTTTCTCTATTTACTTGAAGATGTGTTCCACATGCTGTGGCAAAAGCAGTATGGCAAGCTGAGAACACTGTACGCGATGGCCAGCCGTCATCATAAAGCTCAAGATTTTCCAGAACGGATCTTTTCTGACTTACCAATTTTGACGGGGTATTTTGAGTTTGGTGAACGTAAGTACCATGCTGTAGATGATTTACTGCGTTTAACGCGCCGTTTAAAACAACAAAAGCTCCTGACAGATAACCCGATCTTTATGATCAATCATATTGAATGGCGTGAGCACCTGATTAGTGATGCAGAAGAGTTAAATGAAATTCAGGGACTTGATCCTGAGCTTGATCTCTACATCGCGATGGAAGATCCGATTTCATGGTTACTGTTGGCTTATATTCGTGAGGAATTGGCGGACTATTATAATATTCAGCTGAATGTGTATCCATTGTCGTATCACGGTCGAGATTTGTTTGACTGGAGTTTGGCAACACGTCTGTCTAAACGGACAGAAGTTAAGTTCACGCCATTTTGCCGGCCTACAGAAGCTGCGACATTAGCTATGTCACAGCTTTACTACAGTGCGCCTGAAGAGCAACGTATTGATGTGATGTATCGCATTTTGGAAGCCGTATGGACCAAAGGGCGTGATTTATCCTTCAAAGCACATTTTCAGGCCTTACAGTATGAGTTAGAGATTTCTGAACTGACTACTAACGATATTGCTGAAAAATTAAAAGAAAATGATATGCACTGTGAGATGAAGTCACAGCCGGATTTTCCCGTCTTGGAATTACGTATTGCAGGTCAAAGCTATGTATTTAATAGCTTATACCGCGTATGGATGATTGAAAGTATTTTCAGTAATGTGTTAGAAGAGAAGTATAAAAGTGAAAACACCGCTGAAAGTGAAGCCAGAGAAGATGAAGAAAGTAAAAGTTGAGTCATTAGAGCAAGCCCGTGCACAGATTGATGTGATTGATCAGGGGATTATTGAGCTCATTGCAGCACGTCAGTTTTATGTCGATCAAGCGGTGCGTTTTAAGCGTTCAGTACAGGATGTTCAATCACCAGAGCGTGTCGAAGCGGTAATAAGTAAAATTCGTCTACAAGCCACAGAGCACGGTGTAAATGCAGATATTGTGGAACGTTTATACCGCGATATGATTCAGCATTTTATTCAACGTGAGTTGAAAGAAATCCGCCCATAGTTGGGACGGATTTGATGTTATTCCCCAATTAAAATGTCTATGCGATAAACTATTTAAAATGTCCTGTTTTTAACTACAAGAGTCAAGCACAGGATTTAAATTTCTTTGTTCAATGATGGCTTTCTGAGCTTTACGACTCGGCATACTTTTCTTGAGACGGGAACGTTTATTCTGTTTCTCCAAATCTTCATGTTGCTGCTGGATATGGGCTAGAACCGAGCCTAATCTTTTATTCTCAACAACTGCATTTTGCTGTAGTCCAGCCAGTTTATTGAAGGCGCTATAGTTGATCTTCCGTCCTTCATGCATGATCGCTACAGTGCCATCCGGATACTCCAGAAATGAAATGTATTGCCCAACAAGCTTATGATTCAGTGCTGTTGGCTCAAGTATATAAATACACTTGTCATACGTGATGGTCAGGATATTCGTGACTCTGCGGGGTTCACGCCAGGTAAAAACATCATCTAATTCTTCGGCTGTTTCAGCGATAGGCTGATGTAGATCCTTGGGATTAAAAGCCATCTTGGCGAATTTACGATTAAATTGCTCAATAAAGCACGGCAGCCACTTATTGGCATCTGCAATTGAACTGATGCCTTCTAAACGCATCTCCTTAATCAGACGATCCTGAAGTGTTCTATTCGCTCGTTCTACACGACCTTTGGCTTGAGGGGAGTTAGCGAAAATGATATCGATATTGAGAGTGCTCAGAACACGTCCAAACTGGGTAATCTTGGTGTCTTTCTTGCTACTTTGATTCACCCTAAAAACTGAATGTTTGTCACTGTAAAATGCCAATGGCTTACCATGCTGTTCGATATATAAACGTGTCGAAATCATATAATCAAAGGCTGACTCTGACGCACAGAAGCGTAAATGCTGTAATTTACCTGTGGCATCATCAATGAACACCAGTAGACAGCATTTAGCAGCGCGTCCTTCAAACCAGTCATGGTGTGAGCCATCAATTTGGATCAGTTCACCAAAGCAATCCCGGTTGTAACGAGGCTGATACGGGCGTTTCAGGCGCTTGGATCGAGGAATCCATAAGTCAGCTGCAATCATCCAGGAACGCAGGGTTTCTACTGAAAGATCGAGTCCATGTACGGTGGTGAGCTTTTCATGCGCTAAAGTGGGCCCGAAACCATGGAGTTGGTCAGAAACAATATTGAGGCATTTGAGTCTGAGTTCTTCAGGAAGTTTGGAATTGCTGATTTGGCCACGACCGGCATGTGCCATACCTGAGACACCATCTTGATTGAGCTTCTGCAATAACCGGGTAATTTGACGGGTGGAAAGATTTAGGATTTCAGCAGCACGGACCTGGGTAATACGATGATCTCGAACGTCTTGC
>NZ_VOZO01000023.1:0-15048 GCF_013419715.1 Acinetobacter sp. YH12063
TTATAATCAGCGAAGAATTCAAAAAGGCTTGGATTTTAAGACACCAAATCAAATGGCAGAAGACTTTTATCGGTTAGCTGCCTAGAATCTCCCAAGTGAAAGTCTCCTGCTAATTCAGCACACATCAATTTTCTTTTATTTATCTTAAAGATAAATGCAAAGTTTGAAGCAACAAAAGGACATAAAGTCGAGATTCTGAAGACTATTCCTCCAACTAATGGTTTTGAGCAATGGTTAGATCCTTCTCTCGAAGATGAACAAATTAAAGAATTTATACAACTAATTAAAAAAGTTAGAGAAAACAGAAGACTATGCTACTTGAATGAAGTCTATGAGTTCCTAGGTCTACCTTATGGTGAGTTTAAAAATGATGAAATTTATGAACAAGTCTCAGAAGAGAATTATTTATTCCTGAAAAATGAACTTCCAGAAGATAAGTGGTTTGAAAGTATTAATGCCATAGCTGGCCTATGGTTAATATATTTTTGGCAAGACTTTTATTATAAACATTTTCAAAAAACAGCCAGCGTTTCTACGTTAGCTACATCAGAAGATTTTATCGTGATATGGGAAGCCTTCCTGAAGAAATATCCTTCAGAAGGCCAATATCTTTGGCCTTCTGAATTGATATTACAAGATAAATAAATTTTTATTTACGAGGTGGATTATTGTCTCGGCCACCACCTGATGGATTTCCAGTAGTACTAGGCCAACCTGCTGTGCTCATAGTTTTCATCCTTATTTAGATTTCGTAGGTTTATGATTAGGATTCAATTGTCGGCTACGGTTGTCCTGATTCTGCGCATGTTGAATATTATTAGGATTTTTTACTGTAGCACGTTGATCATTCGCTGTTTGTGTCATTGCTTTCTCCTTAAAATGTTTGAACATCTGACAAGGAAAGTATGGCTTCAAAAAAATATGCATCTTGCCTGAAAAACAGTAAAAAAGTTTAAATTTTAACCAAAAAAATTATGTATTTAACATAATGGTGTTATACGAAATTAATGGATGTTCGTATAAATTACTTGCATATTGTATTCGATCGAATACAATATAGTGAGAAGATAAGGAATCCTCATGATTGAAATTAAACGTCTTCCAGAATTTGATGAATGGTTGGATGGCATTAAAGACAATATGACCCGTATCCGCCTGAATCGTCGATTAGATAAGGTTCAACGTGGAAACTGGGGAGACATTAAACCTCTCCAAGATGGCGTTTGGGAAATGAGAGAATTCTTCGGTTCTGGATGGAGGATGTATTACATCCAACATGGTGACGTTGTGATTGTAATGCTTGGTGGTGGAGATAAATCAACTCAACAACAAGACATCGATCGGGCAGTCAAACTATCGAAAACATTGGAGGATTAAAATGGTTAAAGTCGCTGATTTACCAAGTTTTGATATGGCTGAGTCGCTCAAAACTGAAGAAGACATTGTGATGTATCTCAATATGGTTCTTGAAGAAAATGATCCAGCTGAATTAGCCCATGCACTTGGTGTTATTGCTAAAGCTCGTGGCATGACTCAAATCGCTAAAGAAGCAGGGATTGGGCGTGAAGCACTCTACAAAGCCCTACGTCAGGATTCAGCACCACGTTTTGATACGATTAATCGTGTAGTAAATGCTTTAGGCTTAAAACTCACAGTACAACACGCTTAAAACTTTAAAAATATAGTAAAAATGGGAGCTAAAGGCTCCCATTTTTAGATTCGTATAAGGTGTATTATGTTAATTTTAGAAATTCTATATAAATATAGAATTTTTAAAACTTAAATTCTGGCATGTGTCCCATACTTATCAATCATGATCGAACTGGCTTCATTTAGACCACGTACTGTGACATTCGCACCATTCTTTTGAAATTTATTTACAACAGAATCAAGCATGGCGACTGATGTTACATCCCAAATGTGAGAATGGGTCAAATCAATAATCACCTCCTTTACATCCTCTTTAAAGTCAAAACCTTGCATGAATTTTTCAGAAGAACTAAAGAAGATCTGACCTCTCAACTCATATAAACGGGCCATTCCTTCAAAAGATGCTGTCACCTGGATATCATTTTCAAGTTTATTCGCCAGGAACAAGGCTGAAAGTAATACGCCTGTTAACACACCCAAAGCCAGGTTATGCGTAGCAACAACTACAATCACCGTCGCAATCATGACGATATTACTACTCTTAGGATTATCTTTTAACTGAGTGACAGAACTCCATTCAAAGGTACTGATAGAGACCATTATCATTACCGCTACCAATGCAGCCATTGGAATCACTTTGAGCCAGTCGCTGATAAATACAACCAGAATAAGAAGAAAAATGCCCGCAGAGAATGTTGATAAGCGTGTAAGGCCACCTGATTTTACGTTAATCATAGATTGACCAATCATTGCACAACCGGCCATGCCACCCATAAAGCCAGAAGCAATATTCGCAATCCCTTGTCCCTTACATTCCTGATATTTATCACTTGGCGTATCAGTCATTTCATCCACGATAGTTGCTGTCATCATCGATTCAAGTAAACCTACAGCCGCCAGTGCGACTGAATAAGGCAAAATAATCATCAATGTTTCAATATTCAAAGGAATATCTGGAATCAAGAACATTGGAAGTGTGTCAGGTAAAGACCCCATATCGCCCACGGTCCGTACATCAATTCCTAAAGCGATTGCCAATAATGTGATTGCAATGATGCAGACTAGTGGAGAAGGGAGTAATTTTCCTAATTTGGGAACCAGAGGGAATAGATAAATAATTGCTAAACCTAAAGCAACAAAAGCATATACATGCCAGGTCACATTAATCAGTTCAGGCAATTGAGCCATGAAAATTAAGATCGCTAACGCATTTACGAATCCAATAACCACAGATTTAGATACAAACCGCATTAACTTGGCGAGCTTTAAATAGCCTGCCAATATTTGAATCACGCCTGTCAAAATTGTTGCTGCCAGCAGATATTCAAGCCCATGCTCTTTGACCAATGTGACCATAAGCAGCGCCATTGCACCAGTGGCTGCTGAAATCATGGCAGGACGACCACCTACGAAAGAAATCACGACGGCAATACAGAAGGATGCGTATAGACCAACTTTAGGATCTACACCTGCAATAATTGAAAATGCGATGGCTTCAGGGATGAGTGCAAGACCGACGACTAATCCGGCAAGTACATCCCCACGGATGTTAGAGAACCACTGTTCTCGGACATTAGATAACATAAACATAGCCTGTTTTTTAATTTTTCAGATAGGCTAGTGATGTGATATATACAACACACAAACGACTACACCACATCACTAGACAGTGATGAGTTATTTACAGATTTAAGACGATAAATAAACTTAAGGTGGCGTAAGTGTCATAAGATGAAAGAACGTTTTAGAGTAAAAAAATCAGGACAAGGGTAACAGCTAGGTACTTTTTTATAAAGCCTGGATGTTATATCCAAGCTTTGTTTAATCGGTATTTTATGAAGCTTTTGGCTCCCCAAGTAATTGACCTATTTCCAAACGTGTATAGCCACGTTCTTTAAAAATCAAAACAATAGCCTGTTTATAATCTTCAGAAGTAGAAGTCTTATACTTAGTTATCAGTTGATTTTCAGAATTCAGCTCAAGATCATTTTTGATGGTCAATACTTCGCTAGAGATCTTGTTAAAGATATTTAGGTTAAACATACAGGCACTCGTCATCCGTATTATAGCGGCCCGACTATAACGAATACCTGTCTTAGCTACGCTAGACACCCTTGGCCGCAAGGATTACAAATTAAGAAAAATTCCGCAAGTTTTTGTCTATTGAAAGAATAAATAATCTCCCAACTGCTATCTATTTAACATAATGGTGGTTATACGAAATTCTGTTGTAGCCCCATACATTCAAGTTTATTTCTTGCATGAATGTATCCTATAGGATACATTACTCTTATGTACTCAATATATACCACTGAAGTCTTTGATGACTGGTTTACTAAGTTAAAAGACCTGCAGGCAAAAAGACGTATACAAGTCCGAATTGATCGGGTTGAAGATGGAAACTTTGGAGATACTGAACCAGTAGGTGAAGGTGTTTCTGAATTACGTTTCTTCTTTGGACCTGGCTACAGGATCTATTACTGTAAGCAAGGGCAAAGGGTCGTTATTCTTTTAGCAGGCGGAGACAAGTCTACGCAAAGTAAAGATATAAAACTTGCCCTACAATTAGCACAAGATTTAGAGGAGGAGCTGTAAATGGCTATCAAACTTCGCAAATGGGACAGTGCTGAACATCTTAAAACAGAAGAAGATATGCAAGCTTACCTACAAGCCTGTATCGATGAATCTAATGGTGATGCGGCATTCATTGCAAAAGCTTTAGGTAATATTGCTAAAGCTAAAGGAATGGCTCAATTATCAAGAGACACTGGTTTAGGTCGAGAAAGTCTTTATAAAGCACTTTCTGGCGATGTAAATCCAAGCTTTGATACTGTTATTAAAGTCGTAAAAGCACTGAATTTACGCTTAGCAATTTAAAAAAAACTAGTAAAAAAGGGAGCTTTAAGCTCCATTTTTCATTTCAACTTCGTATAACGTGTATTATGTTAATTTTAGGAAAAGTGAAAAATAATCTACAATAGAATCTACGAAAAATTGGCCATCAATTATGCCTGATTTCTCCAGTGGAAATAATTGGATTGTGAGATCCCCCACTCAAAATCATAAATTAGAAAGAATTGAAGCATTTCTTTCCAATTATGCTTATAAACCTCACCGACATGATACTTATGCTATTGGCAGGACTCTTTCCGGAGTTCAAAACTTTCATTACAAAGGTACATTGCAACATAGCTTGCCAGGCATGACTATGGTTCTACACCCGGATGAAAAGCATGATGGTGAATCAGGAACATTAGATGGCTATCGCTATAGAATGATTTACATCGAACCAGCGATGATCCAAACCATTTTAAAGGGTAAACCTTTGCCTTTTATCAGACATGGCTTAAGTAATGATATTCGCCTGTTTAGGGCAATGGATAGCTTTCTAAATAATATAAATAATTATATGGATACCCTAGAAGAGGAAGATGCTCTATTTGATTTGGCAACTACACTGTGTGAAATTTCAGATACTTCATCTAACCAAAACAAAAAATTTGACTACAAGGCAGCAGAGAGAGCGCGTGAGTGTATTTTGGCGTATCCACATGAAAACTTAAGTTTGTCAGATTTAGAGAAACATGCTGATCGTGACCGCTGGAGCCTTTCTCGTGATTTCCGATTATTATTTGGAACTAGCCCACACCGTTATATGATCATGCGTCGCTTAGAAACAGTTAAGTTCTACCTTGCTCAAGGGGAGTCTATTGTTAATGCTGCTTTAAATGCAGGCTTTTTTGATCAGAGTCATATGACCAGACATTTTATAAAAACATTTGGTTTAACTCCCACTCAATGGAAAATGATAAATATTAAAAGATAGCCGTTCGATTTGAACGGCTAATTTGTCCTACAGCAGATTTATTCCATTAAGAAAATCTTTGAACATAAAAAGCCCTGATAAAATCAAGAGTATACCCATCAGCTTATTTAGCCGATTAAACCAGATAGGATTAGCAATTTTGTTGCCTAATACTTTTCCAACCAGAGCATAGGTGAATGGTGCGCCAACAGCACCAAGTGAAATCAGTAAAGAAACTATCAAGATCATGATTCCTGTGATTTTGGCTGCAGGGTACATAATTGTCGTAACAGGTAGAATGACGAGAATGGCTTTTGGATTTAATAACTGAATAAATAAGCCATTTAAGAATGTTAGATGGCTTTCTTGCTGTTGAGTTGTTTCTACATTCGCCCTAATCATTTTTATAGCCAAGTAGAATGTATAAATTGCACCCGCTAAAGCAATATAATGAATCAATCCATGTGGAATAACAGCTTCACCTATATAGCCAAACAATACGAATAAGATCAACATGGCGAAACCAATGCCTAGGTAAAATCCTATAGTCTTTTTTAATTGACCTGTAAGGCCAGAATTTAGCCCCATAAAATTTACAGGGCCTGGGCTATACATAACGCTTAATGTATAAAGAAATATTTCCACAGAGTTCACTCAATTAGATAGCAATAAACATCAAAGAGAGAACGGTATCGAGTTATAGGCCTTAAAGATTGTACGTTTGTGCTGAACTAATTAAAAATTTCTATTTAACTTATGTTCACCTAAAGTTCACTTCATAAGTGTATAAAGAAACTATGTATTGTATTTTCAATTGCTTATATAAATATTAGTCTTGGTTTAGAATTTTAAAGTTCATGAACTATGAGAAAAAACTAAGATACGATCAAAATTGTAGAACAACAAAATTATTTATACTAATTTACAAGCCACGCTGTTTAAGCGTGTCATTAAAAAATAAATCTTTTAATCTCTCCACACAATCTCCACACAATCTCCACACAACATCAGCAATTCATAAACACTGCTATTTCAAAATAGTAGTATCTAAAACCCCCCCTCTGAAAAAGCATGTCAACACATTATCATTTAATAGGTTCAATACTTATTACAACTGTACTTTTAATCGGCTGTACACAAGCCAAAGATGCTGAACAGTCCCCAACAGAAATGCCACCAGCGGTTGTCAGTACCATCACGGTATTACCGCATTCCATGAATTTAATTGAAAATCTTCCAGGCCGTGTTGTCGCTTACCGTATTGCTGAAATTCGCCCGCAAGTAGGTGGAATTGTTGATAAAGTACTTTTTAAGCAAGGCTCTTATGTGCAAGCAGGTCAACCGCTTTTTAAATTGAATTCTGAAATATTTCAGGCAGATGTAAAAAGCAATCAAGCCACTTTAAACCGTGCACAAGCTGAGGTGACACGTTTGCAGGTGCTGTTAAAACGCTACACTGAATTAGTAAAAGTAAATGCGGTTAGTCAGCAGGAATACAACAATACCGAAGCAGATTATCAAAAAGCAAAAGCCGATGTGGCGCAAATGCAAGCCATGTTAAGCAGACAACAACTTAATCTTAAATATGCGACTGTTACAGCCCCTATCTCGGGAACGATTGGTGAAATCTTAGTGACTGAGGGTGCATTAGTTGGTCAAGGTGATACTAATGCAATGGCCGTAATACAACAGATTAATAAAGTCTATGTTGATGTAAAGCAATCAATTAGTGATTATGAAAAACTACAGGAAGCTTTACAGCAAGGTGACGTGTCAAATACCAAACATACGGTTGAAATCCTAAATAGTCAGGGTAAACCTTATAACGTTACAGGTGAAATCCTATTTTCGGATACTAAAGTTGATCCTGATACGGGTGATGTCACAATCCGTATTTTAGCCAATAATGAAAATCAAAAACTTTTGCCAGGCATGTATGTTCGAGTCAATATGAGCCGAGCTCAAGTTGAAAATGCGCTCCTAGTTCCAGAACAAGCGATTCAACATGATATTAGTGGTAAAGCCAATGTTACGATTGTTAATCAAAAAGGTTTAGCGCAAAGCAAGCCTGTTCAGCTTGGTCAACGTTATCAAAATAACTATGTGATCAAACAAGGGTTACAAGCAGGTGAGAAAGTCATTGTTGAAGGGGCTGATCGTATACAGCCTGAGCAAAAATTAAAAATTAAGCAGTGGCAACCTACAAATATTAAGGAAAATGGAGGACAGCAATAATGTCCCAATTTTTCATTAGGCGTCCTATTTTTGCATGGGTGATTGCTTTATTTATTATTCTGTTGGGTGTACTAAGCATCCCCAAGTTACCTATTGCACGATTCCCAAGTGTTGCGCCACCACAGATTAGTATTACGGCAATCTATCCAGGTGCTACGCCAAAAACATTGAATGATAGTGTTGTGACCTTGATTGAGCGGGAAATGTCAGGTGTCAAAAACTTACTTTATTACAGTTCAAGTTCAGATAGTTCTGGAACAGCAACAATCACCGCAACATTTAAACCAGGTACAGATGTAGAACTTGCACAAATTGATGTGCAAAACAAAATTAAAGCCATTGAGTCACGCTTACCTCAAACAGTGCGACAACAAGGGCTGATGGTCGATGCTGCGTCGTCTGGTTTTTTAATGATGGTGGGCTTAAGTTCACCGAATGGCAAATATAGTGAAATTGATGTCAGTGACTATATGACTCGCTATGTGATTGAAGAATTAAAGCGGGTTGACGGTGTTGGTAAAGTCCAAAATTTTGGTGCTGAAAAAGCCATGCGGATTTGGGTCGATCCAGATCGTTTGGTTTCTTATGGATTGAGTATTCAAGATGTGAATACAGCCATCCAAAACCAAAACTTGCCGATATCACCAGGTCGTATTGGTGATGTTCCTGCTTTGACGGGGCAACAAATTACTATTCCTTTAACTGCTCAAGGTCAATTAGAAACTGTAGAGCAATTCAAGAAAATTAGTTTACGTGCTCAACAAAATGGCGCCAATGTTCGACTGTCGGATGTCGCTCGTGTCGAAATCGGGGCACAGATGTATAACTTTGCGATTTTAGAAAATGGCAAAGCCTCTACAGCTGTGGCGATACAAATGAGTCCTGGTGCCAACGCTGTCAAGACTGCAGAAGGTGTTAAAGCGAAAATTGAACAGTTAGGTTCAGCACTGCCTGATGGTATGAAATTCTCTATACCTTACGACACTGCACCTTTTGTAAAAATCTCGATTGAAAAAGTAATCATGACATTGCTTGAAGCTATGGCATTAGTTTTTATTGTCATGTTTATCTTTTTACACAATGTTCGATACACCTTAATTCCGGCGATTGTTGCACCGATTGCATTGCTTGGCACATTCTCAGTCATGCTGCTTGCTGGTTTTTCGATTAATGTGCTGACCATGTTCGGTATGGTGCTTGCGATCGGGATTATTGTCGATGATGCGATTGTGGTCATTGAGAATGTTGAACGCATTATGGCGACAGAAGGCTTATCTCCAGTTGAAGCCACATCTAAAGCCATGAAGGAAATTACCAATCCGATTATTGGCATCACCTTAGTGTTAGCCGCTGTATTCTTGCCGATGGCATTGGCGTCAGGCTCAGTGGGGATTATCTATCGTCAGTTCACCATTACCATGTCGGTTTCAATTTTATTCTCAGCTTTCCTTGCACTGACATTAACCCCTGCGTTATGTGCAACGATGTTAAAACCGATTGATCAAGACCATCAGAAAAAGGGTGTTTTTGCATCGTTTGATCGCAGTTTTGAGAAGCTGAACAATCGCTATGAACGCAGTTTATTTAAAGTAATTAAACATAAAACCCTCGCAATGTTATGTTTCTTAGGCATTGTCATTGTGCTGATTTTTAGTTTTAAACACGTTCCGACTGCGTTTATGCCAGAAGAAGATCAGGGGTGGTTTATGACTTCGATTCAACTTCCTGCGGATGCAACTCAAGAACGTACCCGTAAAGTCGTTGCTGAGTTTCAAAATTATTTAGACCAAGAAACGGGGATTAAAGACAATATGGCGGTCTTAGGTTTTGGTTTTAGTGGATCTGGTCAGAATACAGCGATGTATTTTACCAATCTATTGCCATTCGAAGAGCGTACTATTACGGCACAAGAAGTCGTGAATAATGCCAATATAGCGATGGCTGAAAGTTCAGAAGGTCAAACCATGTCTGTGTTACCACCAGCAATTGATGAATTGGGTAACTCATCTGGTTTTTCACTGAGATTATTAGATCGTGGCAATATTGGCATGCCTGCTTTAAGAGAAGCACAAGATCAGCTTTTAGCATTAGCAGCACAAAGTAAAATCGTGGCGGAGGTCTATCCTGAAGGTTTGCCAGATGGCAGTTCTGTACAGCTTAAAATTGATAGAGATAAATTGCAGGCATTAGGTGTTAATTTCAGTGATGTGACCGATATTATTTCAACCTCAATGGGTTCGATGTATATCAATGATTTTCCAAATCATGACCGTATGCAGCAAGTCATTGTGCAACTTGATGCCAAATCACGCATGAGTATTGAAGATATTCTTCAGATTAAGGTGAACAGTCAAAGCGGTAAATTGGTTTCAATGTCTGAAATAATTACTCCAATTTGGCAACATTCCCCACAACAATACAATCGTTACAACGGTCGTCCATCATTGAGTATTTCTGGCAGTCCAGCAGCAGGTATATCTTCAGGACAAGCCATGACTGAGATGGAAAATTTGATTGAACAACTTCCGAAAGGTGTGGGTTATGAGTGGACTGGGATTTCTCTAGAAGAAAAACAGTCGGAATCACAAACCTTGTTTTTATTACTGTTGTCGATGTTAGTCGTTTTCCTTGTCTTGGCAGCGCTTTATGAAAGCTGGTCAATTCCATTCTCTGTGATGCTAGTTGTCCCTCTAGGGTTGATTGGCGCCTTTTTAGCAGTAATGTTACGTGGTATGCCAAATGATATTTTCTTTAAGGTCGGCATGATCACGATTATTGGTCTATCTGCAAAGAATGCTATTTTGATTGTTGAGTTTGCAAAAGCACTAAGAGAAGAAGGAATGGGTTTAGTGGAGGCAACCGTTGCAGCCGCTAAATTGCGCTTACGTCCAATCCTAATGACATCTTTGGCATTTACCTGTGGCGTTATTCCTTTAGTCATTGCCAGTGGCGCTAGTTCTGAAACTCAAAAAGCGATTGGTACAGGCGTCTTTGGCGGCATGATCAGCGCAACAATTCTAGCTGTTATTTTTGTACCGATTTTCTTTATTGTCGTCATGAGCATGGTTGAGAAATTCTCGAAACGTAAAGCGGCACATTAAGCATCAAAACTGAGAATAAAAGCTGTGGGTTAACGAGTTTAGCCCACAACAAATCTTTCATTTACATCTTTATTTCAGAATTGATTTAATAAACCATCAATATAGGTTTAATCATGAAAGCTACCAATCTTGATCCGAAACGCTGGTGGATATTGCTCGCTGTCGTGCTTGCATTTCTGCCGATTGTGATTGATATGACTGTACTGCATGTTGCGGTTCCCTCATTAACCCAATCGCTGAGTGCCACAAGTAACCAAGTCTTATGGATTATTGATATTTATCCATTACTTATGGCTGGACTTTTAGTTCCGATGGGAACTTTGGCTGATCGTGTCGGCAATCGTAAGATTCTGCTGATTGGCTTGGTTATATTTGGAATTGCCTCAGTCCTTGCGGCATTTTCCCAAACGGCTTCTATGCTGATTGCCGCACGTGCTTTATTAGCATTAGGCGGTGCCATGATTATGCCCTGTGTATTGGGTATTATTCGCAGAACCTTCGAAGACAGTCGCGAACGTGCCATTGCGCTGGGTATTTGGGGCACAATCGGATCAGCCGGTGCCGCCATTGGACCGCTCATTGGTGGGGGATTGTTAGAATATTTCTGGTGGGGTTCAGTTTTCCTGATTAACGTCCCAATCATGCTGGTTGTCGCACCAATGTGCTATTTCTTATTGTCCCGAAAAGAAGCTATAACCCCTGGACATTGGGCATTTGGTCAAGCGCTATTGCTGATTGTCGGTTTGATTTCGTTTGTATATGCACTAAAAGCAGGCTTAGGCGGTAAACAGTCGTTGTTGATTGTCTTGCCTTTGGTCGTTTTATCTATCGGCTTATTAACCATATTTGTACGCAAACAGCTGAATTCTCCTCAGCCGATGCTAGATCTTTCGCTATTTTCACGTCCTGCTATTTTAGCCGGCATTATTATGGCAATGGTTGCTGCAGGCGCTTTGGCAGGGGTTGAGTTAACTTTGGCAATGGAGCTGCAATATGTCATTCGTTTAACACCGCTGCAAGCCGGTCTTTTTATGGTTCCGATTATGGTTGCGGCCGCTATTGGCGGGCCTATTGCTGGTTTTTTATCCAATAAATTTGGACTCCGTCTGGTTGCGACCATGTCATTAATATTGGCAGCAATTGCGTTGGTCAGTTTGAGTTATTCAGATTTTCATCATCCGGGAATCATCGTTCCCTTTATTTTAGCTTCGATTGGATTAACACTGAGTATTGGTTTAACAGCTTCATCCATTGCGATCATGGGCTCAGTACCTGCAGAAAAGGGCGGTGCGGCAGGTTCACTTGAAAGTACAGGTTATGAACTGGGTACAGGACTAGGTATTACTTTATTTGGTGTTTTCATGGCCTATATATTTGGCAGTCATCTTCAAGTGCCGTCAGATTTAACTGCTGTTTTAGCAGAAAAAGCCAGACTTTCGATTGGTGATACCTATTTAGTGGCGAGCCAGTTACCCGTTGAACAAGGTACAGCATTGATAAACGCAGGTAAAATTGCCTTCAGTTCAGCTCATGTTAATTTATTATTAACAGCAGGGATTATCATCGGGATACTCTCCATTGTGGTATTTTTTATGCTAGCTAAATATCGAGATGAGAATTCATTGTGATGAAATTTATTTGAGGATCATCAAACAGAATGGTTAAGTTCAGACATCAATTTATCTTAAATTTATGGTTTAAATTAAGCCGTATTAATCTGAACTTAACACATTATAAATGAGTTGATGTCTTACGATTTAGTTGAATAGTAAAACAGCTGCCACCTAAGTTTTTGGATTTAGAATAATAAATATGACCTTGGTGTGCTTCAATAATTGCATCAATCACTGCCAAGCCTAATCCAGTACCGCCATCTAGACATGATCTAGAGTCTTCCAGTCGATAGAAGGGTTTGAACAGGTGTTTAAGATGCGATTCATCAATACCAGGACCTTCATCTTCAAACGTCAATACCCAATGTTCTGCTGTGGTTACAGATGTAATATTTATTTTTCCAGCATTCGAATATCTTAGAAAGTTAGAGAACAATGCAATAAAGACCTGTTCCATCCTTCTTATATCAACGCAAACCAATTTATCCGTCAAATTTAAAACAATAGTTAAACCTTTAACATGAAACCGTTCATTAAACATCTGCAGACATTTTTCAATACTATTTTTTAAATTGGTCTTTTCTAGTTCTAATCGTAATTGTTTATTTTCAATAAGTGTCAGTGTCCGTAAATCTTCCACAAGGTAAGATAAGCCTTCGACTTGGTTCAATAAGCTTAGGTGTAAAGCTTTATCGGCAATAAATATACCATCGACAATACCTTGCAAGCGACCTTGTAATATTGTCACAGGTGTTCGTAATTCATGTGCAATTGCAGCATTCCAAACAGTTGAATTCTTAACTGATACTTCAAGTTGGTTTGCCATTTCATTGAAGTTCTCAATAAGAGACTTGATTTCATGTGGAATATCATGATGTGGCTGTTTAATTCTGAGTGCTAAATTGCCTTGTTGAATTTGTTGAATAACATCTGCTAAATCACTAATTGGCTGTGTATAGCGTTTTCCATATTTAAAGGCGAGGATAGTAGAAAGAAAAAAGCCTGTTAATAGCACTAAAAACAGCCAGATAAAGTCAACGGAGGTAACTGAAAATTCATTTGAATTAATAACTTGTGTATTTAGAAAACCTATTTTTATCGCCCAGCTATAAACAAAATAGCCAATCATGAAAGATAACAGCGTAATGCCTAAATTGAATAGGCTCATCATGATAATAAACTGGAAGTTAATTCCAACAGAATTTTTAAAAAAGTTAAATTTCATGATTTTGATCTAAGCGATACCCCACGCCACGGACATTGATTAATAAGCCATTTACATCATTTTCTTCAAGTTTTTTGCGTAATTTGCTGATATGGCTATCTACAGTGCGATCTAAAGCATCACTTTCAGGCATACAGTTTTGGATCAATTCATTACGTGTAAAGACTTTATTCGGTGTTTTTGCCATCAAAAACAGTATCTTATACTCAGTTAACGTAAGGTTGAGCAACTGATTTCTTTGACCATTTGAAATGTAAACTTGATGATGATCTGGATTAATTTCAATATTTCTATAACGAATAATATTAGTTATTTCCATATTTTGGCTTGTACTTCGTCTAAGTACGGCTTGTATTCGTGCAATCACTTCGTTTGGGTTAAATGGCTTAATAATAAAGTCATCAGCACCCATTTTTAGCCCCATGATCTTATTCACTTGATCATCTAAGGCAGTCAGCATAATGACAGGTAAATGACTTGTTTGACGGATGATTTGTAGAATTTCCCAGCCATTTAGTTTGGGTAATTTAATATCAAGGAGAATCAGGTCGATAGAGTTGGCTTTTAGGCACTCTAAAGCTTGTTGTCCATCCAATGCACGGATGACCTGCATGTTTTCATTTTTTATGTATTTTTCAAGAATGTCACCAATATCATAATCATCTTCTACAACGAGAATGACGCTGTTTTCGAAGCTGTGCTGTAGATTTGGATACATATATTTTATCTTAGATGAAGTAGCTATGCATTTTAACATTTAATTGTGTAATGGAGATGATTAGACGAGCAGTCATTTATATTTGTAATTGAGGGGTGACATATAATAAAATTCGTTGCATATCAGTATTAATGAACAAAATGTCAATTATCATTCATTTAACATAATGGCTGTTATACGAAACGAGAGTGTTAGAACCCATTTAAAGTGTCTATATTCTCACCAATAAAAATGTCCGGTTTCTCCGAGGTAAAATATGACTTTTGAACAAAAATAAGCCATTGTTTATTCTTTTTATTTCCAACAAAATTCCAGAACTCATCTACTTCGAGAGATTCATAATGACTTTGCTGAGGCTGAATTTCATAGGTTGATTCAGTTAAAGTACGTAAAACTTTACCGATACTGATGCGCTCAACTTCAGCAATATCTCGTATACCGCTGCCTCTGACCATCAACTGTAATATTTTACGAGTAATACCTGACTTACATCCTAGATAGCTCAGTGCATGATCACCAATAAACTGACGTTTACAGTCTTTGCACTGATAGTTTTGTTTCCCATCTACTTTGATACCATTTTTCTTTATACTATCACTGAGGCAGGTTGGACATTTGATTGCTAGAGTTATTTGCATTTCTCTATTTTATCAAAATCCAATCGGCTTTTTCTTCAGCATACTTTTTGAAACACTACCAAA
>NZ_VOZO01000024.1:0-10364 GCF_013419715.1 Acinetobacter sp. YH12063
AGCGCTATTTATAGATATATTTTTTGTATTTTTCTGTATTTTATTATCTACTATCCATTTAATTAATTGTTCTAAAGATTTTCTAGCCATAATTGTAGACATTTCGAGGTCTGAATACATAAGTTTTTCTGCTTTTTCAACACTTTTTTGGAGGTCTGGAAATCGCTTTTCTAGAAAATAAAAGTTTGACATTTCTATAAAATTCTTAGGTTACAAGATAAGTTACATTCTAAGGAAAGAGATAATTTATTAATAGCTGATCCGAAATCGAGAATAAAGATTTCTCTTTAAAATCATAAGATAAATATAATTTAATAATAGATTTCTATTTTTATCAGATCAAAATATAAAATTTTTCATACTTCAAATGATAGATAAGCCTCAATGTAAATGATCTCATTTCCTTGATCTGGATTCGAATCATTTAACATAATGGCGGTTATATGAAATGCAACTAAATTTAGTTGCATTTTTTAATTTCAAGGGACTATACTTAGTCGTAACTGAGTAGGGCTAAAATATGGGTAAAACGGAAAAGTTATTGGAAAAATTTGGAAATTCAAAAAATACGTTTCCATATAAAGATTTAGTCGTTTTACTGAGCCAGCTCGGCTATGAAAAATTTGAAATGGCAGGCTCTCGTGTTCGGTTTTTTAATGAAAAAACTGAACATATGATTTTACTGCATAGACCACACCCTGAAAATGAAATCAAAGGTGGGGCATTGAAAGCTGTAAAACAGGCACTCAAGCAGGAGGGATTTTTATGAGCTATTTAAAGTACAAAGGTTATCTCGGAACAATTGAGCCTGATCTTGAAACAGGTGAGTTATTTGGAAAACTTGCTTTTATTCGTGATCTTATTACCTATGAAGCGGAAACTTTAAAAGCCCTTGAGAAAGCTTTTCAGGAATCTGTAGACGGCTATTTAGAATCATGTGCTGAACTAGGAAAATCTCCTGATCAACCATTCAAAGGCACTTTTAATGTCCGTATTAGCCCTGAATTGCACCGTAAGGCGGTTTTAGCATCAAGTAATTCTCTAAATGCCTTTGTCAGTGATGCGATTCAAGAAAAGTTAATGCGTTTAGGTGCGTAATTTATTGAAGCCTAGGCTACTACCTAAAAATTGAAAAACTCAGCAAAAATGGGAGCTTAAAGCTCCCATTTTTAGTTTCGTATAAGGTGTATTATGTTAATTTTAGATAAATTAAATATTACTCCAAGGTATATGACTTCCTTTAGCTTCTAGGGCTATTCTATTTAATAGTTCATATCCATCCATTTCAGTGTTCAATAAGACTGCTGAAACACATTTTGAAAAAAATAAAACCATTTCTTTTTCAAAGTTACGTCTTAAATCAAAGCCTTCTAGACTTATCTTTTGCTGATTTTGTAAACCAAGAGCAGCTTTGAACGTAAGTTGAACAAAATTAGATGGATTAAACCCAGATTTATCAGTAATTGACATGAGTTTGTTATACTCTGCTAATTTTGCAGCATCTAACATAGAAAATGTCGCTTTTATTAACTCATTAGATGCATCTATTTGTTGAGAAACATTAGCCTTTGGCATGGAAGCTATCCATTCATGTGCAATATTTCTAATATCTAGATTAATTATATTTTTGCTATTTGCTAATTTTAAAACTCCTTTTAAAGCTAAAAAAAGTATAAAAATGATAAAGAGAATGATGAAAGCGATAATTTTCATATTGAATAAAGCCTATAAATTATTTTATTTCATACTTAACAAATCTATTCCACTCATCAATAGCATTTGATGCAGCTTTTTGATGATTACTAGCTTCACGGTTTTGCGTTTCAACAAAATCTGAGATACAACGCTTATATCTTTCTACACTATTCAAATATTGGGTTACTTCATATTCACTATTAAACTTATATGGTTTTGATGGCTTAGAACAAAGAACAGTTGGTGTGAACATGTGTGCATATAAAAAATTTGAAAATAAAATAGCACTTGTAAAAAAACTCAGCTGAATAAGCTTCATTATTTTCCCCTTTTAAATATAAATTTTAGATAGAAACTATTTTAACCCGAATTATTGATAAGAAATTTGGGTTATTTAACATAATAGAGGTTATACGAAATGCTTTTTAAAATATCCTTGTTTTTCATATAGTTGAATAATTTCCATCCCCCTAAAAAACCACAAAAAACCGACTTGGAAACAAGTCGGTTTCTTTTTGAGCTATTTTGATACTTCTTGCCAATAAAATTGATCAATTTTTAATCAAAATGTCATTTTTCTCTGCGTTATCAAGCCAGCGCTGGCTTAAATTATCCCCAATTTCTGCGGACAACTCTCGGGATAAAAATCCACCAATTTTGTACGCCTGAGCGCACATAAATTTAGGGGTTTTGCGGATATTCATAACCCCTTCTATTCAATATCATGAAGTCATAAGAGAACCGGACGTTCCGCAGAATAAAAATAAATAATCGCACAAGGATCGGCGGCACGACAGGAGTTATGCCAAGCGAACCAATACGAAAAAGCCCGACAGGATGTCGGGCTTTTTTTATTAAAAAAATATTTTAAATCATTGGATTAATCTCATTTTTGGAGCTTCGTATAACGTGTATTATGTTAATTTTAGGAAAACTTATAATTCAATTTTTTTCTTACTTTGATTAAAAAAACAATTTACATCAATTTATTTTTCTTACAGAATAGATTCAGATCAACGACTTGGTAACCAGCGAGTGGTTAAGCTAACCTCCTAGAAGGTCGATATTTGATCTACAACAAATTGAAGCGCCTTATATTGAGTTAATTGTGTGCCTCATTTGTATTGTATAAAAAAACCACCAATACAAAAACTAAAGCACACATCTGTAATTCAATATTAAGGATGTTCTCATGTCTGATTACTCATATTCGTACTTCATCTCTTTAAAAGATTTTTTTGCGAATACAGTTCAAGATACCGTAAAAGATACCAGTTTACATATTGGCCGAGGCCACTGCTTTGAGCTGATATCGGCTTTCTTTGGATTTAATACCTACGCTGCATTAAAGGCAGATGGTTTTCTTTCAAAAGATAAATATCAATATCAGCCTACAATTGATGTAAATAAATTATCTGAAAGGGCTAATCGTCTCGAAATTTCTCAACTAGTATTAGACATTGTAGAAGATTGTTTGTTATCACTGCATCGTGATGAGCAAAATCATCATATTTCTTTATCTAAAAGATTAGCTAGGAATGTAAAATATAACTGCTCTCTTTATAAAGGTCCTAGAGGTCCTATATTTGATGGTAGTGTATTTCTAGATGAGGAAGATTGGAAAAACTGCGGAGATATAGCTTCAAGTAACAAATTTGAAGATTATCTATTTATTGACATGCCGTGGCC
The DNA here is from genome assembly GCF_013419715.1 of Acinetobacter sp. YH12063. Lineage (NCBI taxonomy): Bacteria > Pseudomonadati > Pseudomonadota > Gammaproteobacteria > Moraxellales > Moraxellaceae > Acinetobacter > Acinetobacter sp. YH12063. Next base: position 3,385 of record NZ_VOZO01000024.1, read on the forward strand.
AACTATAGCAACTATTGTATCAGTGCATAACAATCCTATTGATGGTTTTTATCCAATTAATCCAGATCCTATTTTAAATATCATTGCATTCTTATCTCCACGTGAAGTTCACAAACTCTTACGTGAAATGGAAAGTCAGTAATCTGGAGATTATTATGGAAATTTCATGTCCTACATGTAGAGGTCGAAAGGTTATAGATCTTAGATGCACCAGTTGTGGTGGCGGTGGTGAAGTATTCGATGGAGATAAAATCTGTCAATGTGAAGAGTGTTGTGGTGATGGAGTGTTAGAAGATCAAGACTGCTCTTCATGTGGAGGAGATGGTTTTATTGAAATTGATGAAGATTAAAACTCCATTATTCGTATTAGAAAGCCCGACATCTGTCGGGCTTTTTTATTTCTTATATTGCAGTATTGTTATATAGAGTAGGGGTTCTCAATAGATCGATCAGATCAGATTTTAAAGCCGGTTGTTCCCCGAAATCCTTAAATGCTCGAAGCGCTATAGAGGCGAGTTTTCGGTTATATTCTAGATTGCTACTTAATAATTCATGGGCATTTTTTGCATATAAAGCTAATAAAAGAGCGGTTCCTTCTTCGCTAACTGCATATAAAATCATAGAGTCGCATTCAAGAATATGGCTTCGAAAAAAAGGCCCTCTATTAGCAATATTATATTGATCCCATAAATCTTGTGCTCGTTGAGAAATATCCCCTAACAAAATATGGACATGACATAGCCCAGCATCTTTCACTATAGACGGATAATTGACGGGTCTATCCCGGCCAAAATCTTCGTGATAACCAGTACGCCAATAAGTAGCAAAAGATTGAGCTATTTCTAGTAAATACTTATATTTTTCAGAATCAGGTTCTGCGCCATCAAAAAATTCTAAGTCTACTTTTACTCTTTTTCTAGGAATAATCAAACAGCACCCCCTGTAACTATCAGTTTAGTATATAGGAAATGCTTGTTTAATTAGAAATTAATGTAAAAATTAGAGATCCAAATACTGACCTAGCTTATCTTCAGGTCGTTTCATATAACGATCTAAAGTAGATGTTCCTATTTGCTCAATTTGAGCTTTAGTTAATCTAACTTTTTCAGATAAACGTTTGTTATCAAATGCCTTTTTATTGAATTTCACTTGAGAAGCATGATAAGTCATAATATGCACCTCTTGTTGAACAAAGCAAAAATTAGTAGGAGCTTCAATCATAATTGTTGTCCTGTTATGCCTTTGAAAAAAAAGAATAAAATCTATTTATATTTCTTACTTAACCTGTAGGTTAATTATATTCATTAAAATAAATTTTAACTCAAGACGTACAGCATAATATTTAAACGAATTATCATAAGTTAATGATAATTATAATTTTTGTAAAAAAATAAAAAAACTTGACAAAGTTGAATTAAAATAATATAAGTCCTAAGGACTTATATTATTTTAATACTTAACATGCAAATTGAAGAAAAGTTACGAACATGGTTAATTGATGACTATGAGTTAGATGTCATATCGAGACAAGCCCTCTTTCAAAAATACCTCGAACTTTTCCTAAATGACTCTACAAATACAAAACCATTTTCTAATCTGAAATTTTACAAATTTTGTGAAAATCTAATAACAGATAAACTAGTTTATGGATTTAATAAAACATCAAGAGGATTTGGATTTTTTATTAAAAAAGGGAGAAATATTAATTCTGATATGGCTGTGAGTGCGCTTTATCCATTTGGATATATTAGTTATTTAACTGCAATGAATCTATATAAAATAGGCAACGTAGTAACGGATGGATTATATTTTACTACTCCAGATAGAAATCATTGGAAAAATTTATGTTTAAAGGAATTAAGAAAAAAATTTGAAATTTCATTCTCTATTGATGAAAGACCTTTAAGTTCAGATTATATAAATGTAAATGGGCTAATCATAAGTTCTCAATCAATTCTACATCCTTATCCTTCTGAAGGTGTTCTTGATGAAGCAGGATCTAATAGAAGTATTATTTTGACTTATAAGAAAGATTTAGTAGAAAGTGAATGGTGGAATAAAAGTAGGATTCAAAATATTGTGGATTTATATTTAGATATGTTCAGAATGCCTCAATATTGTGGAGGTCTTAACCATGTTATCACTATCTATAAAAAAAATTTTCAAGATATAGATCTCTTTAAAGAAATTACAATTTATTTAGATCAAAAAGGATCTATTATTGATAAAGCTAGATTCGGCTTTATATGTGATAAATTATTACACATAAGTGCTGAAGTTATAGATAAGTGGAAAATTGAACAAAAAGATAAAAGAGGTAGTTCTAGAAAGTTAATTGCAAATTTAGAGTTTGATTCCAGATTTGACCCTGAATGGAATATCTCTATTAATCATGAATATGCTAGAGAACTTTATAATCAAAATACATCTGAATAGCCCCGCTTTTGTAGACACTTTTGAGTTAGATAAACTGGCTACTTAACATAAAATCTCTTATGCGAAATTTAGTCATGACTAAACTTTTATTCCCATCTTCTCTTATTCTGTTCTAACAGTTTGTAAACATGACGTATATGAGCTCTGATGAGTTCATGAATGCGACCCACAAAATCACGGTCATATGCCTCATAAATACCTTGATTCATAGCTTTCGCCATCTGATTGAGATTACGTCCTAGAGCTGATAATTGCCCATTAGAGTCTCCTAGCAAATGAGCTTCATCTTGCCCAAAAAAATGAGCATCTTTTGTGACGTTTGCGGTAAGTACAGACAGAATATATTGATTCGTCTTCATTTTGCTTAGGGCTGCTCTTTCATCAATTTTCTTTAATAAACTTGGTTTAATTCTTAATTCTTTGCGTGTGGTTTTTTCAAAAACATCGATCGTGTCTTCTACTTTCTCCCTTTCAGCAATTTTTTCTCTTAACAGCTCCATGATCAATTCATTCGGATCTTGCTGCTCTGCCTGGGCCAAACTAAAGATTTTTTCAGCTAAATCATTATCCAGATGCAAGGAAAAATCCTGTCCAGAAAATGCAGGATCATTTTCTTTTTTATAAGCAGTTTCTAAAGCTTTCTGAAATGGCTCACCTTTCTTAACGCCTTGCTTCTCACACTTTGCCTCCCACCAATCAAGCACCGCTCGATCAATTCTAAAAGAAATCTTATTGTCTTTAGTCATGATTAATTCCGTAAGCAAAGTGATATTTTGCAGCTCTATATTTTAGAGTCTGGGTGACAAAATGGCAATTTTAACGGCTGTTGCCTATCCTGCCCTAGAAATCAATTCTTTGCATTTCCCCTATTTTTCTTTGTCATGACTAATTTTTTAAATGATATTCAGGAGTAAGAACTACATTAAAAACTGGTGCAATCAAGCCAATTGAAGATATTTGATTTAAGTTTCTTAAAGAGAAACGCGTAAGCGTGCATTCTGATCTGCTGATCAAAAATGAAAAAATCTCAAAAGCTAGAACCCAGTTTTTTAAATATGATTGAAGATCGCTTTTAAATGCGTTTTTAAGGCTCATTTGAATGAAAAGCACCCATAACTTATAAAATGGTAAATAGGAGCTAAAAATCGCAAATGAGAGCAAATTAGACTATGTTTTCATGCTTATCTTTTAAGAACCGAACGAGTGTCTACGAGTGACGTCCCAAAATTAAAATTCCAGAAGTCTTTTCCCTGATTACAAAGCTGCATAAGCCTATTCTCAACAAGAACAGAGCAAAGCGATTCGAGATTTATGCTGATGTATCGAGCGAAGCTCGAATAAAAAGTTTTATGAGCGAAGCGAATTCCGAGTGCTTTTGCTTTTTCTAAAAGTCACGAAAATTTGAATCAAAAATTGCCCCGACGAATCGAGCGAAAGCGAGATTCAATAGAGTTTGAGCGAAGCGAAAACCAAGGGCAATTTTTCATTCCCTGTGTTTTTAATTATTTTAAAGTTTTTAAATACTTTTAGACATGCTGAAAGCCTTTATTTATAAGGTTTTCAGCGCTTATATGTCCACGTTTACCTTGCAATATGTCCACGTTTACCTTGCAATATGTCCACGTTTACCTTGCAATATGTCTACGTTTACCTTGCATTAGTACACAAATAATATTAATGTGTACTTATACACAATAAAAAAATAGTGGCTATGAGAGATTTAGTTGTAAAAGACAATGCCTTAATCAATGCAAGCTATAACTTAGACTTAGTAGAACAACGTTTAATTTTATTGGCCATTGTTGAAGCAAGGGAAAGTGGTAAAGGAATTAATGCAAATGATCCCTTAGAAGTGCATGCAGATAATTATATAAATCAATTTGGTGTGCACCGTAATACAGCTTATCAAGCCTTAAAAGATGCTTGTAAGGATTTATTCGCGCGTCAATTTAGCTATCAAGAAAAAAAAGCTAATGGGAATGTTCGAAACGTTATGAGTCGTTGGGTATCTCAGATTGCTTATAACGACAATGAAGCAACTGTAGACTTAATATTTGCACCTGCCGTTGTTCCCTTCATAACCAGGTTAGAAGAACAATTTACTAAGTATGAATTACAGCAAATCAGTAGTCTTAGTAGTGCTTATGCCATCCGTTTATATGAACTTCTAATTCAGTGGCGAAGCGCTGGTAAAACACCCACGATAGAACTACAAGATTTTAGAAAAAAACTAGGCGTTCTTGATAATGAATATTTACGGATGGCTCATTTAAAAGAGCGTGTTTTAGAACTTTCAATTAAACAAATAAATGAGCATACGGATATAACCGTAAAATATGAACAACACAAAAGAGGTCGATCAATTTCAGGATTTTCTTTTACCTTTAAACAGAAAAAGAAGGACAGCCCATCAATAGAAAGAGATCCGAATACTTTGGATCTTTATTCAAAGATGACCGATGCTCAACGGCATATGTTTGCAAATAAACTTTCAGAACTCCCTGAAATGGGTCGCTATTCACAAGGAACAGAAAGCTATCCTCAATTTGCTGTTCGTATTGCTGAGATGCTACAAGACCCTGAAAAAATCAAAGAACTATCCCCATACCTAAAAAAAGTGGGATACATGCCATCAAATAAAAAGGACACCGTAAATGGCTAAGTTATCACTAAGTGAAGTATCTAAAAAATTTCATGTGGATAGATCAACCATTTACAGAGCTGTACGTAATGGACGTTTATCACGCTCCAGTGATGGACAATTCGATCTAGCAGAGGTCATCCGATGCTTTGGAGAACCAGAGCAAACATCTCAAAAAATTGAATCATCTAAGCAAGAAGGTGATGAATCTACAAAAAAACTTATTGCCCATTTAGAAAATGAAGTCAAAAAATACCAAGAACGTGAAGAACGGTTAATGCAACAAATTGACCGTATGCAAACACTCATTGAGCTGAAAAGTGTTGCACCTGCCACAGCAGCACCACAACAAGATGCTACGGCATGCGACACCGACCTACCACAGCATGCGACAACACAACAAGACAATGATAATAAAAAGAATAATGAATTAAATATTGCAGAAAATGTGGTAGTGCCACAGCAAGAAACTACGGCATACCACACCCAAACGCTACAGCATGCCACGTTGCAAAATGTGGCAGTGCCACAACACAAAAAACGTGGATTATTTGGCCGTGTGCTAAATGCTGTTTTTGATCATGACTGAGCAATCTAGGGAGAGAAATCATGCCGAAACTGAAAGACATTGCCCTGGGCATTATTGTGGCTCCGCTGCTGATCCCGATTATGCTGATTGCATCGTACCAGGATAAAAAGGCACTGAAGAAAGAGCTGGATGAACGCCAAAAAGAAAAAGACCAGGCATCCTGATTATTCAATTGACCTAATCAAGATCGTGGAACATTGTTCACTTATTAAGCGTGGAACATGAAAAATCCACAAAAAAGCCCAACTCAGCTGAGTTGGGCTTTTCAATACGAAATAAACTATTGAATTAAAACAAATAATTTAGAGCATTTCGTATAACGCGTATTATGTTAATTTTAGAAAATCTTAAATCTATATATTTTTTATGCTTCAAATGATGGGTAAGTCTCAATATGAAGTGATCTCATTTGCTTAAGTAGGATTCAAGTTAAATATAATAAGAATAGAAGACTATTTTTATTATATTTCAGATACTTTATATATATTACGGACGGCTCGTACATGACCCTCATAATCTAAATAATTATAGTTTGCGAAACATCCTTGATCAAAATTAACGCCTTGTATAATTTCAGATCCTATTTTTGAACAAGACCAATAAAACCCCCAATTATTTAATGTTGGTTTTATTAAAGCTTCAGGTGGGCAAAAGTAACCTATTTTATTTTGTTGCTTTAACCTTGCTAATTCTTGAATAGTCGGTAAACGCCAATCTGTAAAACCCCCTAATCTCAATTGTTTACACAAATTTTCAGCCTTACGCCAATCAACCCATGTAGCTGATCCTTGATGTCGCCCATTTTCCCATTTTTGTCCTATACTAATTCTTGCCCACATTAAATTATGCTTGCGATCAACCCATACACCATTATTAAGTAACTCATTATCTAAATTAGCGGTACAAGAGTCTTTATTAAAATTCTGAGTACTTAAGGTATTATTAATTTTAAAGTCAGAGTTTTTAGCACTATGAATAGGATTTAGTTTATTCACTGGAGATTTAACATATCCATATTCTGAAAAAAACCATGTAAAAATAATAAATAGATCTTCTATTAATATATTTACAGTGCTTTGTTTAATTTCTGAATTTTCATGAACTGCTTTATTTCCTAAGTTTTTAACTAAATACATTTTATTTAAAATATTTGGGGGAACAATATTTTTAAATTCTGGACTAGATAAAGCGCTATTTATAGATATATTTTTTGTATTTTTCTGTATTTTATTATCTACTATCCATTTAATTAATTGTTCTAAAGATTTTCTAGCCATAATTGTAGACATTTCGAGGTCTGAATACATAAGTTTT
>NZ_VOZO01000025.1:0-10236 GCF_013419715.1 Acinetobacter sp. YH12063
TAAGCTATACATGTATATCAAGTGACCATTGGGATAGCTTTGTTACGACCTTTAAAGAATGCAAACAGTTGATTGGTAAATTTTTCACTGTGGGTATAGAAGGCAATAATTGTCGATTACGGCATCGGATCAGGCGAGGCTTTAGGAGAAGCTGCAACTTCTCCAAAAAGCTTGAAAATCATTACAAAGCCTTTGATTTAGCGTTCTTTTATATCAATAATGGATTCGTTTAATGCCAGCATACTTTTTGAAACACCACCAAAATCTCATATACGAAATTCGGGTGTTAGAACCCATTCAAAGTGTACTCATCAGTACACTTTGAAATTTTGATATAAAAAATTTAACATAAAATCTCATATACGAAATTCGGGTGTTAGAACCCATTCAAAGTGTACTCATCAGTACACTTTGAAATTTTGATATAAAAAATTTAACATAAAATCTCTTATACGAAATTTGCATGTTAGAACCTATTCAAAGTCCGTATTTAATAGCTTCTCTTAGCGGATTTACTCATTTTCAAGCACTTGTAAGTAAAGCTCATCCGCTTTTTGAGCAATGGCTTTGCCATTCTCACGCATTTCTAATTCTTTAGCTACATAGGCTTGAATCGGTATGTTGTAATAGCCACCACCATAGTAGTCTTTAATGAGTTTCAAAGGCACTTCCACACCATATTCATCAAAAAGATTACGTCTGTAATTATATTCATGGATCGTATCCGCATAGGTCGGCAATCGGGGTAGATAGGTCAAGTGTGGTGTAGCAATTTCCATCTGCATCCATGTTTTCTGCTTCTTAGACCTGTACTTTAAAAAACGCTGTGCAAAATGGATAATCTGCCCTGCTTGGGAACGGCTTGCTTTGAAAACAGACCATGTTTCAACCATCAGGAATAGATTTTTAATGTCGGCTCGGTTCTTCTCTGCTAGAGAACTATTTTTTTGACTAGCCAATTTATTAATAGAATCAGTAAATTTAGTTTTAATTTTTTCAATACTTTGCTTTGTATATCGCCAAGTCCACGTATAAGCCCTTACTCTGTCTTTGTAGTCTTTTTCATCACCCAAGATGAGCTGTTTATAAGTCTTATGCGTATCTCTAAAAAGCTCCATAGTCACCAGGGCAGTAGGTTTGACAGCAATTGGATTTTTTAAGACAAATTGTTTTGGCTCATTATCTTTGAAGTAGTCTGCAATCAAGGTCTTTTCTGCTGAGATCGAATCAAGATCCCACTTAAAGCCTTTGTACTTCTCTTTAAGAGTCTGAATCTTCAAACGCTCCGACTCTTTGGCAAGTTTATTAATCTCAATACCGTTGAAAGTATTGAAATCTCTACTTGTAGGCGTAGTGAATAAGCAATACAGAAACCATTTATTTTCATTAAAGACATCTCTTTGCACGATCATCGTGCAAATAGGATGACCCTTTTCTAGGCGGTAAGAACGCTGTCTTGGTGAAATACCCAACTCATAACGCTCTGTCATCTTATCCAAAACGGATTCAATGGATTTCTTAGAACTGTCGTACTCAAAGCTGAAATAAAAATATGCGCCATTGGCAACATGGTCAGCGAGCCGTTGCATTGTAAATTTTGTGTGTGGACTAAAAATTATCATCCAAAATATTTCCAATCATTGTTATCAAGGGTTAATTCACAAAATACGCTGTTTTTTGATCAAAAACTAGCATTGTAATCGAGTAAAAGGATTTTTGGTTTTAAGCTGTTTTTTGCTTTTTCCATAGCGAAGCTATGGTGAACTTGCGAAGCAAGTTTTAAGGACTTCTAGACGGTGTTTGTAAGAGGGTAATAAGTAGTTCCATGCGAACGCACCTAGACAGCATATTTTTTGTGCATTATGATTTTCTCATCAGTTGTGAAGTGTGTCTGACCAACGCACCTAAAAGACCTAACCGTTTTTTAGTGTGCCGTTAGGCACACTAAAAATTTTGATTTTCAACAGCTCACAGTGGAAAGGTTGACAGCCTGAAAACTGCTTGACGAAGCGGACTGCTGCGGAAACGTAGCTCGGTACGCTTTGATGAGGGCTGATGAGGGGTGGCTTTTGCCTACCCTCAAATTCTACTCAATCCACTTCATTGTTGGTTCTTGAAGTTGGGCGACAAGGAAACGGAATCACCGAAAGGTGGCGAATGGGTTAAACCCCATTCTAGGCTGAAAGGGCTGAAATCCTGCTTTTGAAGAAATAGTGAGTGAAATCCATAGATGGAGAGTAGCGTTAATAACTACCGTTCTTCGCTGAATCTTTATGGTTTGGCGAGGTGCGTGGCACACACGATGGCTTCTGCGGTATTCGAGAGGGTACAGGCGATCAAGGTGAAAGCTGGCGAGAGTGGCACTTTTGGGTCAGGTGGTGAATTTGTCGTGATGACATTCCATTTTGGCTCGAAAGGTCGATGTATAGCTTAAACGTGTTAAAGGTGGGGAGAGATCCTCATCGACTGTGCTAAGTAAGTGTTCTACCCATGATGATATTTTTTAAGCTGCGGAATCGGTATTTTGGAACTGCGTACCGAAAAGCAAGGAAAAAGCTTAGAAACTTAGTGGATGAACGTACTGCTTGTTAAGACTTCAATTGATAACTTGGGACGCACTTTTATGTCATTAGGTTTTGTCACCTAAGTTTTTGAATAACTAAATTTTTAGTTATCGACATAGATGTGTTGGAGCGATCTTTAGTAGCGCATATAAGGCAGATTTTTGCCGAAGTTGTACTGTAATAATTCTGAATAAGTTGTTGTTTTTATTTGTAAAATAGATAGTAATCTATAATTACAGGTAAAATTGATAATCAATAAGAATTTTCTTTTGAGTTGTTTTATCAAAAGTTGGTTAAAAAACCATAGCTACCGTTGTCAGAAATGACTTGTTAAGGGAATCGTGGTTTTGCGAAAGAGTGATGTTGAGGCTATAGGGGACTGTAGTTGAGTGTGTTACTTCCTGCATGGTCATAGTGCTTGAAGGCTGTGGATTTAAAGCCACAGGAGAGTCAAAAAGGTTAAATGGGGATTGGTCTCCCCTGCTGTTCGAGTTGGTCGCTCGAACTAAACTAAACTTCTGAAGACATAGTTTTTCGAGGTTGTTATCCACCATAGGATAAATATTTTCTGATTTTATGAATAAAATTAGCGTTTTAAAGTTTGGTGTTGGTTGGTTGGCAATCGGCACTTCGACAAAATTTTACGGTGCATACGTTATAAGCATTTTTTAGACCCCCTCGGATATTCTTGCCAACAGAATATCGAAACGAGGTGGGTTGTCTAAATGCTCACCATTTGCGTTTTAAGGCACTTTAAACTAAAACCTATAGGTAGAATAGGAATGACCAATAAAACGCCAAATACAGCAAACCATGCGCTATAAATTCACATCTCTTGGTGTATCTTGCTCTCGATCTGTCATAAAATCTTCTAACCCTGTTGGGTCATCATGGTTTTTAAAGAACTCCTCCCAAGTTACTTCACAAAAGACACCATCTTCATTGGCTCTAAACCATCGTGGTTTGTTGAAGTTCTTCATCGAGAGAGAAACCAAATCTTCATCTTTTTTATCTTTGCTCATCTCAGATCCTCTTTAGCGAGTGTCTACGAGCGACACAACGAAAATTTGCGCCTAGACTCCCTGAAAAACTGCTTTTTAAAATATTTGCTTCAACAAATTGAAAGTAGATCACATGCTGATCTTTGCACCTAGACCGAGCGAAGCGAGCATAAAAAACTTATGAGCGAAGCGAATTCCGAGTTGCTTTTGCCTTTTCTTAAAGTAACAAGAATATTAACTAAAAATTGCCCCACGAATCGAGCGAAAGCGAGATTCAATAGAGTTTGAGCGTAGCGAAAACCAAGGGCAATTTTTCATTTATTTTTTCATTTACTAATTTTAAAAGCTTTATTAAAAGCTTTTAATAGCTTTTAAAAAGCTTTTAAAAAGCTTTACGGCCAGTCTCAATGTATTGCTATATCAGTGTTTCAGACACTAAAGTGGGGGCGAAATGTTAGGTTTTTGACTTTAAGTGGGGGCGAAATGTTAGGTTTTTGACTTTAAGTGGGGGCGAAATGTTAGGTTAGTGGGGGCGAAATGTTAGGTTAGTGGGGGCGAAATGTTAGGTTAGTGGGGGCGAAATGTTAGGTTAGTGGGGGCGAAATGTTAGGTGGTAATCAAGATATGCTTGACTTAATAAGTGGGGGTAAGTAGCATTGAAAATACCACCACATAATAGAAGAATAGTGATTTTAGATGGCTGTATCATTAAAGAAAATTAAAAATTTTGAGGAACATGACAAATCTCTTTTTCCTCTTTCAGCACCTGCCAAACGTTATCCAAAAGACTATGCTGTCTTTCAAAATATTTTCTGGCAATTGAAGCATGAGAAATCACCAAAAGACGATATTCTAAAATTGCTATTCTTTTTTAGCCCTAAAGTTCGGCTAGCATCAGATCCCAATGAAACAACAGAATTCACTGTAACAGCTAAAGAATATGCTGAATTGACGGGCTTAAAGCCAAGCAGTGCTTATGTAGCCTTAAACCGAGTAGTAGATGCTCTCTACGACCACAGTGTAGTTTTTTATCATCCTGGAAAAGATCGAGATATTCGAACAAGACTCATTAGTACATGCTCATACAAGGATGGATGTTTTTATATTTCTTTCACGCATTTTGCCCTATACATTATGTATGTTTTTAATAAACAAAATTCGTATACAAAATTTAAAGTTAAATCGGCTGTTGCCTTACATGGTCACGGTTTAAAACTTTACCCATTCTTGGTACAAAATGAATTTCGGTCTAATTTCGATGTATCCATCAAAGAATTAAAAAGTGCTTTAGGTCTGGCAGAAAATTCATACCCAGAATATAGAGATTTCAAAAGTACTATTCTTAAACCCCACATTGATGACATTAACTCTAAAACAGAACTTACTATTGAGTTTAAAGCAGTCAAGAAAGAAGGACGCAAAGCTAGTCATGTTAATTTTATAGTTAGAAAAAAGAAAACTATTGGAGCTAATCAACAAAGTGAAACTGGTAGTAACCAAGAGCAAAATAAAATAACTGCAAAAATGGTTTATTTAACGATAATTCAAAGTGAAGAATTGAGCTTGAGATTCAAAGAATCTGGTGAGACTACAGACGAATTAGTAGAAAGAATAAAAATTGATTTTAAAAATAACGAAGGTAATAGATGGATTGAAAAACTAGCAGAATTCAATATCGACTTTACTATTGAACAAAAAGTTTGAAAAATTGCTGCTATACCTAGAAAAGTACGATTTAATTCAAAATAAGATATATGTTCAGCTAAGATGTTCAGATGAACATGCTTAAACACGCGCTGAGGGATTACATTGAACAAAACAAAATTTAGCATAATGGACGCAAGTAAAGCTTTTAAAAAATCAAGAACAACAATCTATGAATCTATAAAAAGTGGTGAATTATCAAGAGATCATGATGGACTTATAGACTTATCGGAACTTATCAGAGTTTATGGCAATCCAGTCAGTGTTCAGTCCAGTACACGTACTGAACAAGTCCAGAAGGATGTACAGGTACACGTTCAGTCTGAAATTGAAAATGTATTAAAAGATCAAATTTCTTTACTCAAAAATCAGTTAGATTTAGCAAATCAAAGAGAAAAGTCTTTGATGCAACATATTGAAGATCTCACTCATAGAATTGAGTTTAAAGGCACGTTAGAACAGCCAAAACAAGAAAATACTAGTAAGCTAAATGAATCTACTAATCTAAATATAGCAACAGATCCTCGGCCAGAGATTGAGTCGAACTATGACGCATTGACTACTTTTGGGGAAGACAACAAGCGTATACCTATTCCTGAACACGTTGAACCGGAACCTAAAAAAAGGGGATTATTGGGCCGTTTAGCTCGGGCAGTTTTTACAGATGAGTAAGGTTTTATTGTTATTTTTAGCTAAACAAAAGTGTGGAACATTGCTTACTTATTAAGCGTGGAACGTGAAAAGTCATAAAAAAAGCCCAATCGGGTGTGATTGGGCTTTTCAATACGAAATAAACTATTGAATTAAAACAAATAATTTAGAGCATTTCGTATAAGGTGTATTATGTTAATTTTAGTAGAACTAATAAATCTATATATTTGAAAATGTCATTTTACTCAATTAAATACTCTTCAGATATTTCACACTGTTCAACAAAAAAATGATCATGTGAAACTAAAATTACAGCGCCCTGATATTGGCTAATAGCCTGCGATAGAAGCTCTCTAGACTCAATATCTAAATGATTTTCTGGTTCATCAAGCAATAATAAATCAATACCATCAGGATAGTGACTCATTGCTAATAATGCGACTTTCAATTTTTCACCACCACTCAGTTCTGATAGTTTTAATAAAGCTTTTTCACGACGAATACGTAACTGACCTAACAAATTTCTCCACTCAACTTCAGTAAGATTGGAGTTATAAAGTGCAAGGTTTTCGATTACGGATAAATCATTATTTAATAAACTAAAGTTTTGATCTAAATACAAACATGTTCCACTAAAGAAAATATCATCACGTTGATGGGTAGAAATCAATTTCAATAAGGTTGATTTACCAATTCCATTAGCACCTTTAAGATGGATTTTTTCGCCAGCTTTCAATGCAAAATTAATTTTATTTGTTGCTGTATGGGGTAGCTTTAAATCATGAATTCTTAAAATCTCTCCTTGCTTCGTACTCTGTAAGTGGAATTCAAACTTCTGAGCTTTGATTTTTTCTACAATGGTCTGCCTATTAATCAGACTATTTTTCAAATCATCAGTTTGTCGAGTTTGTTGGGCACGTAGCTTACCTAAGCTTTGTCCAGCATTTTCCTTTTTGAAATCTAGAAAAATCTTTGCTTGAGAATTAGAATCACGAAGTTCATTGCCTTTAGATTGACGTTTATTCGCTTTCATTAAGCTATCATGTTGCCGTTGTTTTAACTGCTTTAATTCTTTTTTCTCATTATTAATAGACTGAGTTAATGCATCCATGTGTAGCTGATGCTGTTGAATGTAATGCTCATAATTACCTTTGTAGTGTTGTAAGCCTAATTCAGTTAAAGCATAAATATGTTGGACTTGATTGAGTAATTGGCGATCATGACTAATCAGGCATACACCACTAGGGTGTGCCAAAATACTCTCAATTAACCATTGTCTAGATGTTGAGTCTAAATGGTTGCTTGGTTCATCTAAAAGTAGATAGTGATCCTTTTTTAAAAACAAACGACATAAAGCCAGCTTTGTTTTTTGTCCTTCACTCAGTTTTTCTGTTGGAAAGTTCAAATCCGTAGGTAAGTCAGCATTTTCAAGTATATTTTGCCATTTTTGTGGTAAATCCCAGGTATTTTCAACTAACTCATAATCATCAAAACTAGCTGTATTGTTCTCTATACGCCGAAAAGCATGATGTAAATGATCTACCTCTAATGCTTGTGCAATATTTTCAGCATTAAGGCGTTCTAATTGTGCCAAATAATCATGTTGGATATTCCATGAAACTTGACCACTATAATGAATATCTAAAGCTTGGCTTTGATCTAATATTCTGAACAATAGGGATTTACCTAAACCATTACGTCCAATTAATGCAGAAACCTGTCCTGATAAAAGCGTAATGTTTAGCTGATCAAACATTTTCTGTGTAGAAAATTCTAAATTTAAGTTTGAAGCAATACATGCATGTTGCATAAAAAATTCCTCATGTAGAGGATATGCAAAATAGTGAAGATTAACTTATAAAAAACAATATATTATTTAGGATATAAAGTAGAGACCAAGAATATATAGCCACAAGTAGAATCTATTTTGCACATCAAAAGTTTAAAAATAATGATGAGAAAATGACTTACTTCATTGGCGTTACTCTTGGGAGGATGATTTGAATAAGGTTATTTTATAATGATAAGACAATCTGTCAAGCTTGTACTAAAGCTTCTAAAAGTTATTTAACATAATGGTGGTTATACGAAGTACACTTGTATATTAATATAAATATCAGATACTTATTCAAACCATAAAAATCTAAAAACCATAAAAAAGCCGATTTTGAAACAAGTCGGCTTTTTTATGAGCAGTTTTGATACTTTCTGCCAATAAAATCGGTAAAAAAATTGACAATATAATTTATACAAATTATATTATTTATATAAATTTGATTATTTGGATAATTTAGCTATGAATGAACAACAAATATATGACCGCATCCGATTGGCTATGAATGAAGCACCTCGAAACAGGCAAACTGCTGAATTACATTTACAGATGATTAAATATGCAGATGAATTAAAAAGTATAACTTCTAAAGAGTTTTGTGAGGGAGTGGGTCTACCACTTAGTTACGGTACCGAATTTAGTAAAATGCGAAATATTACAGAGCGTTTAAAATTGGCTGGACTTAAGGTAAATATGATTTAAAAGTTAAAAAGGCTTAGTCATGACTAAGCCTTTTTAATTTCATATAACGCCCATTATGTTAAATGGGAAATAAACATAAGTGAGATACAGACATTTTTTCTTTATACTGAAGTAATTTTTTGATTCGAATAAGATTTCTATTATGACTGAGGGAAAGGCTTTACTGTTACAGGCAAAAGTTACTGATAAAGATTTAGATACTTTCGAGAACAAACTCTTAAATTTGTGCCAACAATATTTTTTAGATCCATTAAAGTCAGATCTTTTAATACCTAGCCGTTTAAAAGACATTATAAAAAAATATGAAGAAAAACAAAGCCTAAGTAAATTTGAAGAAGTATATATTCATGAGTATATGCTCAGATCTTTAAGCGGTTTCCTGCCAGACTTTCAGAAAAAAATTAGACATAAAGTTGAATTAGAAAGAGTAGCTGAGGAAAAAATTCGTCAGGAGAAGTTGAGACTGGAAGCTATTGAAAAACAAAAGTTGCTTGAGTCAGATCCTGTTTATATTGCAAAGCAAAAAGAAAAAGCATTACTAAAAAAATACGACATTAATGAATATCTATCAGGGGCATCACCTACAGAGCTTTCTGAAATTTTGAATAAGCTAGAAAATGAAACAAGACTTTCTCAAGATGAGGCTGTTTGGTTAAATACAATAGGTAAAAAATTCTTTACTGCCAAAGTTCGTCATAAATTTCATCGATTAGAAGCTAATTATTATTTGCAGGAATATGCAAAGAACACTAAGAACATTTGGAATGCTATTAATGCTAGCAGTCAATTAAGAAAGTGTAAGGAAAGTGTTGAAGCAGAAGAATTTTTAGAAAAAATTTCCACTAATGGTATCAAGGATAAAAAATTATTATCTGCCTATTTCACTACTCTTGGTGGAGTTAGACGTGATCTTCGCAAGGTTAACGTCGCCATTGATAATGCATCCAAAGCTCATAATTTAACTCCAGATAATTATCGTCCTTGTACTTTATTAGGCGCTATTTATATGGAAACGTATCAATATACACTTGGGCATGAGTGGTATGAAAAAGCTAGTGAACGAGGTGCAACAAATCAATCAATTAATGCTGATCTTAAAAGCATTATCTCTAAGATGGATAAAGCTAAACGTAATGAAATGATTGAACATTTATTGAAGTTAGATCCTCACGCATACTCATGGCTAAAGTCTCTAAAAACAGCCGTAATAAACAAGCCTACAAGTAAACAAAATAAAGTTGAGCAATCAGTAAAAGCTCAGAAAAAAGCATCGCCACCACAGCCAAAGAAGAATGCTCAAAATAAGCAGCCTAAAAATTCTGAAAAAAGTTTAAAGGCCCTTTTAGAACAGGGAGCTAAGGCACACAATTTAAACCAGCCAGTGAGCCTATCAAAACCCTCATGCATGAAGCCAAAGAAGAAATAATTTATTATTGAGTTTCGCTAAAATTAACATAATACACGTTATATGAAAGGCCCTATTCATGGGCCTTTTGATCATCTGATTAACATAAAATCTCGGTGGTGTTTCAAAAAGTATGCTGGCATTAAACGAATCCATTATTGATATAAAAGAACACTAAATCAAAGGCTTTGAAATGATTTTCAAGCTTTTTGGAGAAGTTGCAGCTTCTCCTAAAGCCTCGCCTGATTCGATGCCGTAATCGACAATTATTGCCTTCTATACCCACAGTGAAAAATTTACCAATCAACTGTTTGCATTCTTTAAAGGTCGTAACAAAGCTATCCCAATGGTCACTTGATATACATGTATAGCTTA
>NZ_VOZO01000026.1:0-9236 GCF_013419715.1 Acinetobacter sp. YH12063
GCCTATTTAAGTGATGTGCTGAAAAGGTTGCCGACACATAAAGTGACTCAGATTGAAGAATTACTGCCACATCGCTGGAAATCCAACTCAAATTAAAAAATAGGCATGGGGTTCAGCGGACGCTTACAATAATCCTGATTTCAAAGAAGCTTATAGTGAGATGGTAACGACTAGGCGAGAATTAAGTGAAATTGAGCCTTTGGCGGATAGCGATCTATCAGTTGCTCCAAAATCTCAACCCGTGCCAAGAAATAGCTATCCTAGACCTTTCTAAATATTGCTAATTGGGGGCAGCACAGAATTCGGAGAAAATAGCACGCTAAGGAATTTTGTGGACTAATTAATTTATTAAAATCAGAGATTTATATTTTTATGCTTTGCCTGTCTTCTAGAGATTGGCAACATGCAATTTAATTGAAAATTTTAACGAAGTTTTTAAATAACAACTACATAGAAGTAAACAAATGTACTTACCGCCCTATAATTTCCGTTTTCTGTGCTGACCCCTATATTCGAGTATTTAGACGGGAACGAAGAAGACTATGATTTCTCAAGATAGCGAGAAAAACTGACTACCTAGAATAGTCTGTTATAGGCGGTTTTCTTATAACGGTCTGTTCTAGGTAGTCTATTAATAGGTCTAAGGGGCTTTTTAGGTGGTTCCGCTAGGGTATACTGAAAATAAACTTGTCCTGTACCTGATTCCAGTAAAACACTCTCCGAAAATATCGAGACGATTCACGGTTGGTTACAGATAGTTTGGGTGTTATTTTTATCTCTATGCTTGATAGGCTTTATGAGCTTACCACAAATAATTTTTCATTCGGTCAGTCCTCGCTTTCATCCGACCAATTTTGACTCAACTCACTCACCAAACGACTCTCATCGCATTTAAAATCAATATAGTGATAGGTATTGGCAGGCAATAGCCAATCCTGCCCTGTCAGTGGACATTTTTGTTCCATATCTTCTGCCTGTGTCCAATCACGGTAATTCATTAGAAAATAATAGGTGGGTACACCTGTGCTTTGTTCAATGATACGGCACAATTCTCGACCTATTTTGCTATGCTCAGAATTGGGATTTTGCATTTGCTCTAAGGCAAAGGCTTCACTTACTGGTTGAGAACCAAGCCACAAACGATATAACGCTTCAGCCTGACGATACCATGACCACACATTATCATAACAAGGGTGATCAGGTTGGGTATATGGGATTTTATATAGAGGAATGCCTTGTAAGGTTACTCCATCTAGTAAAGGCGAACTCCAGCCCCAACGCAACATGTAAAATTCAGATTGCGTTGGTACGGCATAACGGGGAAGAGGATAGTCATGGTCTTCTCCGATATACAAGGTTTGAATGGGTTTACCTGCTAACTGTTCGATTTTATTGTGCATTTCTTGGGCATAGCTGTTCATATTTTTACGGTCAAGGGCATCCATTTCAGGACACACCACAGTCACGCGAGTAATATCATTTTGGCTAACAGCTAAATGATGGTTACGGGGTAATATTTGTCCGTTGCCTTCTAAATTTCCTAAATAACAAAATACATCATGGTCGTGGCTATCATCATCTTCAGCGATACCTGTATATTGGGGTATGATAATATCAAAGGCGTGCATTTTTATATCTCATGCTTAATTTATATTAAATATATTTGGGGATGTTGCTGTTGAAATTGGTTAAAGTGCTGTCTTGTAGTGTCAATTTAACCTATACCGTCAATGCCGTACACTCTAAATATTAATAATACTTAAACTACTTGATATTATAACTATAATTTTTCTTATCATATTTACCGAAATAAGGAACAGCTACATCCTTATGCACTGTATTATTACTATCAGTATATGTAATTACTATAGAGTCTTCGGTGTCAGAATATTTTATAGGATACTTAAATGATTGATTAGGAGATAAATTACCTATATTTTCTGATTTATTAGTGGTTTTATAAGTTAAATTAACCTTAGTTATATCTTCGGAGGTTTTGTTATTTATAATTAGCATCCCTTCTGATTCACTTTGACTGGAACAAGCCACAGTAATTAATGCACTTAAGCTAATTACATACAGTTTTCTTATTGAGATCTTCACGAGCCAAACCTTTAGTTATTTTATTTAATACAAAATAATTCTATGCAAGAAATGCCACTCTCAACTTCTTAAGCCTATTGGAATGGCTGTATTACAAGAATTGTAAGTTTAATATTGAAAGTCTAACCTTCGTAAAATAAATGATTTAGCGAAAAAAAGTTGAGAGTTAAGCATAAAATGGAATCTTATTTTTCACCAAAGGAATTAGAAGATGTTAAAGAACCATTAGTTATAACTTTCATTTTGAGACTACCCTAAATTCTGTGTAACTATCTAGTTTTCTAAAATACTTCTTAAATTTTGTCAAAATGGCTTTATTAGCTCGAAAAACTAACTTTCTATACACCATGAAGTACACCGCGACTACCTAAATAACTCAATATACCAATATCATTAGCCTACAGCCTAAGGTTCTAGTCCTCACTAGGGTACCGAAGCAGTGAAATTGGTTTGCCATAGGCATACTAATCAGAGTATGAAAAAGAAACTCCTCTCTCTGCAAATTCTTGATTGAAAACACTAAGAACCTTCATACTAAAAGTATAATAAATAAGTACTAGCCTTTCTATTATGGTGATGTCGTTCATATTCCAAGATATTCTCCGATCATCTAATAACCCCTCCCAACTAGGATCGTTTATTTTAGGTATAGATTGACTGCCGTAAGAAGGTATTTGATCAACTAAATGACGCATATCATCGAGTTTTTGATTTGATAGGGGTTACCCCAGAATTTGGAGAAAATAGTACGACAAGGAATTTTGTCGACTAATTAATTTATTAAAATCAAAGATTTATATTTTTATGCTTTGCCTGTCTGCTAGAGATTGGCAACATGCAATTTAATTGAAAGATTTTTAACGAAGTTCTTAAATAACAACTACATAGAAGTAAATAAATGTACTTACCGCCCTATAATTTCCGTTTTCTGTGCTGACCCCTAATATAGCAGTTTTTCACTGAATAGAACTCAGATAACTTATCATTTGGTGATAGTCAGAAGCCTTTATTCCCTTAAAATAATTTTTGTTTTTGATATCAAGGACTACTTCTACCACAACCTGTAAACAGCGAATAAAAATCTTAAAATTTAAACCCTAATTTCGATAAGAAGGGTAAATATACTTTCTGCTTTTCACTATCTAATAATGCTTCAGCAATTTGTTCAGCAAACACATCGTAACTTCGACCTGCTTGCCCTTGTGCCAAATACGATGCCTCATGTAATTGAGATATTTTTTTAGCGAAGGCAAAGCGTTGATTATCGGTCATGGTTATAAACATATCTACTGTATGTGGATCACGCTCTGTCTTTTCAGCTTTTACCGTTTTGGGCTTGGTTCTTTGTTTAAATTTAAAGGTAAATCCTGTAATAGTGCGACCTTGCTTGTGTTGCTCATATTCAGCAATAATATCCGTGTGTTCGTTAATTTGACTAATAGCCAAATCTAAAACTCTTGCTTTGAAATGGTGCATACGCACATATTCATCACTCAATAACCCAAAATGATTTCTTAACTCATCTAACGAGATTTCATTGGTTTTGCCCACAGACCGCCATTTAATCAAAAACTCATACAGGCGAATAGCATATCGGCTCTGTAAGCCTTTAATTTGCTCTATCTCGTATTTGGTAAATTTTTTTTCCAATCCTACAATTAATGGTACAACGTCATTGGCGAATACTAATCTTACCAATCCTAAATCATTAACGTAACTAATCTTTTGCACAAAGCGACTGCGGACAAACTCAATTTTTTGACTACCCTCAACAAACTGGGTGTAATTAAATTCCGCTTCAAATAAACCATTGACTCCACGCTTTAGGGCTTCATAAGCCGTATGTTTAGCCACGTCAAACTGTTGCATATAAGATTGGGCATGAATAGTTAAAGTCTTGTTCAATACACTTTCAATATTATCGCCCAACTTACGAGGGCACTGTTGCAAATAGAGATTTGAGTCGATGATGTTCCCTTTAAAAAGTGCTTAGAGACCGAAAACCCTGTTGATTAGACACACTTCACCCTGAGGCTGACCATAATAAAATGACGATGCTTGTCCTTTACGTAGTGCACGCATGACTTCAATACCTTTAATTGTGGCATAAGCAGTCTTCATAGATTTGAATCCTAATGTGGCCCTGATGATTCGCTTTAACTTACCATGATCACATTCAATGACATTATTTTTATACTTAATCTGCCTGTGCTCAATATCTACTGGACATTTTCCTTCTCGCTTTAACCGTGATAAAGCATGGCCATAGGTCGCTGCTTTATCTGTATTGATGACCCGTGGAATTTGCCATTTTTTCACCGTATTGAAGATCTTTCCTAAAAAACAATAGGCTGATTTACTGTTCCGTCTAGCGGAAAGGTAAAAGTCAATCGTATGACCACGTTGATCAACTGCACGATACAGGTAAGTCCATCGCCCCTTCACTTTGATATAAGTCTCATCCATATGCCATGAATGTAAATCTGTAGGGTTACGCCAATACCAGCGTAACCGTTTTTCCATTTCTGGAGCATAACGCTGAACCCAACGATAAATTGTACTGTGATCCACATTTATGCCTCGTTCAGCGAGCATTTCTTGAAGTTCACGATAGCTGATGCCATATTTACAATACCAACGAACAGCCCAAAGAATGATTTCACCTTGAAAGTGCCGACCGTGGAAGGGATTCATCTGCTGTATCTCGAAATAAATAAGATATTTAGCTTATCATGTCAGCCTATTTGCAACAGTGCCTTTGGTTTTGTCATTGGAACATTCTCTCAAGAAAGTTGGTCTCCGACAAACCCGGTACGGTTCAGTCTCAATTTTCACACTTTATGCAACAGAGTCGTTTTTATCCTAAGGTCCTTACCACTTGTATTCTTTACGAACATATATCTAAAAAGTGTAGCAAGTTGCTACACTTTTCGCTAGATCAACTCTTTACCAAAAATATCATTCAGTCTTTCACGAATACTATGGACGAATTCCGGATTACTTTTAAGTTTATGCTTCATATTTCGTTTAAAGTCATTCAACCCCATACCAATTTCAGCAAAATCCATTTGGAATAAAGTGTCATTAATGACAATATTTGCTTGAGAGTCAGTGAGGCATCCTACTTTTTTAAACCACTTCTTGAACTGCTGATAATTTTCATCATTATTAAAAATATACCAAGAACGTACATTCATATCGAATTTAGCCCCTAATTCTTTTACGGATGCATTGTCTTCAAATGGAACATCAAGATAGATTTTTTCAATCACTGCAAATTCATCCAGTGCCTTATCAGCAATCCGATGATGCAGTTTAAAATTCACACCTACAATTGGACGGCCTTTCTTAACGGTTTCATACTCTAACTGTAGATCTGTATTTTCGTTAATTTCTGCCACTATTTTGTCTAATACATAGCGTCTAAAATCTACCCAGCGATCATATTTGGTTTCATTAATATCAATCAGTGCTTTCAAGTTTTCTAAAAGTAATGGCACTTCATAACTCTTTTGATTGGCGTACTTAAATTCGTTTTTAATGAAATAAGTATAAAGACTCATACTGGCAACAGAATCTAGGGCAAAAAGATGTTTTAGCTGATAGGTAGTAAAATTACCCCCAGCCAGTTGAGTGAAATACGGCAACACCTCACTGGTAAAACGAATCTGAATCGCATTTTTAGAATCATCTTCCCATCTTAACTCACGGATAATGGGAACGACAGAATGTACTTTTTTAGTCTTTCTCTTACCATTATCAGCTGGCTCCTCAATAATAAAATGAGCTACCCGGGATGAAAGCTCTTTATAAATCCGATCTATTGCAACATTAATTGAATTACGTTTATTTAATCCTAGTAAATCTGCCAAATCATCCTTATACAAATAAATATAAGTTTGTTCGGTAATTTCACCATCTACCCTATTTTTCTCACTATAATTCGCAACCGCCATTGCATATAAAAGTGCCTTATATTCATTGGCTGATAATTCGATTGGGCGAATTAAACGGTTACTGGTACTGACAACGCCATTATGGCGAATGTTGCCTATACAGTAAGGAATATAATTCGATTCTTCTTGCAATGGTTCAGATTCTGTCATAACCGTGATATTTATAATTTAACTTAGTTTTTATATACAAAAGTGGAAAAACTTTCAAGACTTTCACCACAATATTCTAAAAGTGGAAAGTTTGTCATCAAAAAGAAGCATTTTAGCCGATTTCCTGCACTTAAAGTGGAATTAATTATAATCTTTCCACCCCATGATGACAGACCTTCCACCTTTAGTCTCGAAATTACAGTTCAGAAGGTCTATTTTTACTTTTTTCATTCAGGTCTAGTTAGGTTAAGTCAGATAAAAACCCTGATGTGACAAGGCTTCCACCTTTTTGTTAGATTTAAAAGGTATAACTGCACATATAATCATCAGGAAATATCCAATAAAAACAGATTATCCACAGGTTAAGAAGATACAGTGACAATCTTTCCACCTTTAAAGCTTAGTTATGAGACTTTATTAACAGCTTAAATATTTGTTTTTTAAATTATTTTTAAATAAAAATAGCAGTTATAAAAATAGTAGTGACAAACCTTCCACCCTAGTGACAGACCTTCCACTTTATAGTGACAAACCTTCCACTTTATAGTGACAGACCTTCCACTTTACGGTGACAGACCTTCCACTTTATAGTGACAAACCTTCCACTTTATAGTGACAAACCTTCCACTTTTAAAGTTACAAGCACTTGTTTTATATAATAAAAATATGATCCTAATTATTAATTAGCTAAATAACTAATTATTCTAATTTTTAATTAAGCTAGCTTAGTTAAAAATTTATTTTTTAAGTTGTTTTACAGCTGAATAAATAGGATTTATAAATTTAAAAACTATAGTAAGATGAATGAAAGTTATTTATATTACTAAACATTGAAATAAGGAAGCATCTGACACGCATGTCTGCAAAAATTATTACTGTTGCTAACCATAAAGGCGGATGTGGCAAAACAACGACTGTTGTACACCTAGCCTCAGAACTTGCCAATCTTGGCTACAAAGTTTTAGTCATTGATTTAGATCCTCAAGCAAACGCAAGTTTACACATTGGGATCCAACATCCAAGCGAAATTGCTGTCACTACAGCAGAATTACTAGTGGGCGATATTTCGTTGTTGGCAGATGCATTACAAGAAGAAACGAACTTTGAAAAAGTATCATTAATTTATGGTTCCTTAAATTTAGGAAAAACTGAAGATCAACTAAAAGAAGAAGCTCCCCGTCCTTCTGAAGAGTTAAATATCAAGTTAAAACTATTAAAAGATCTTTATGATTTTATATTGATCGACTGTCCACCTAGCCTTAAATTATTAACAAGCAATGCCTTGGCATCTTCAACACATGTCATTATCCCTATCGAATCAGGATCACAATATGGATTGTATGGGGTAACAGATCTTTTAAATCATCTTGAAAAAATCAAACGTATTAATCCAGATTTAGAGCTTTTAGGCGCTTTACTAATTAAGCATGATGAACGTCAGAATGTCTGTAAGCTGATTCGGGATGAAGCCTTGAAACAGGTAGGTAAAATTTTAGAAACCACAATTCCTCAAAGTACTAAAGTCAATCAAGCAGCGATTCTGCAACAACCACTTTTGAAAGTAGAAAAAAATTCAAAAGTACGTAAGGCTTTTGAAAGCCTTGCCAATGAAATTGTAGTGAAAATTAAAACCTGAGAGCATTATGGCAAGCACCAAAGAGCTTTTAGCTCAGAAACTGAAACAGAATACAGAAAAACATCAGCAAGCACAGAAAGACAATATTAAAGAGCCGAAAGAGTTTAGACGTAATGTCCCTATTGAGGATATCAGCCGAAGTCCAAACCAGCCGCGTAAAATATTTGAAGAGTCACAGTTAAAAGAACTGGCGGATTCTATTAATGAAATCGGCCTTTTGCAGCCCATTACAGTGCGTAAACTGGATAATCTGAAATATGAACTGATTGCAGGCGAGCGACGCTTACGGGCACATCAATTACTCGGAAAGTCTGTGATTGAAGCCATTATAATTGATGCAAATAATGTAGAAGCATCTTTGTTAACCCTGGCAGAGAATTTAAAGCGTCAGGATCTGACAGATTATGAGATTTTTATTGGCCTGAACTCACTTGATGAGAAATTAAAGAAAAACAAGCAACGTTTAGCCAATTCACTGGGTTTAAATCGCGAAGATATGTACAAGTATTTAGCATACGAAAAACTGCCGCAAGCAATTTTAAATGACCTTGATGTGGAACCAGGCTTGCTAGGCCGTACTGCTGCAACTGCATTCAAAAAATTTCTATCGGATCATCTTGAACAACTCTCTGAAGCCGAAGTGGCCTTACTCGGAGCTTGGGAAAAATTAAAAGACAAAAAACTCGAGCAAAGCAAAGTTACTACTTATGCTGAAAAACTATTGAGTCAGAATCCAGAAAAACTGACCACAACATCCGTGGTCAGAAAAATTGAATATGCCGGTAAGATTGCGGGGAATATCAAACTGAATCAAAAACAGCTTAAGGTTTCTCTGAATATCTCGGAAATTGACGAAGCCAGTCTCTTACAATTAGAAGATTTCTTAAAACAGCTGATTCAAAAAAGCGAAAAAGTGTAGCAAGTTGCTACACTTTCTTAGCACCCTGAAACTAATTACATCCTCATGCATTATTGAAATTTATTTTCTTAAGTATGCTTCTTTACATTTGGTCTTTGAGAGTACTGTTACTTCGGACTGAGATTAAATTCTGCCTTTCTTCTTGTGGAGTAGTTTTATATTTATCCGGAAATATTATATATGTCCATATAAGCACTCCCAGTTTTCAGGTTTTGTATCAAAATAATCAATTCTTATCAGATTTTTCGATAGGGAAGTATATATGCTGGTGGAACATAAATAATTTGGTGGTGTTTCAAAAGGTATGCTGCCGTTAAAAAAATACGTTATTAAGGTAAAAGAAAGGGCACTGTTGCAAATAGTCGGTGGTGATAAACTTATCATCCCCTTTTGCTGATGGAGCTGCACATGAACCCATTCAAAGGCCGGCATTTTCAGCGTGACATCATTCTGTGGGCCGTACGCTGGTACT
>NZ_VOZO01000027.1:0-8816 GCF_013419715.1 Acinetobacter sp. YH12063
ATTCTTTTGTACAGTCTATCTCTAGCAAATTGCCTTGTAAATCAGGCACAATCAATCACATAGATTTCAAGTTTTAGCCTTTAGGCAAGCGGTAGTTTTTTAATGACAAATAATAACTTTTCACAGACAGCAGCCTTCATTTGGTCGGTTGCAGATTTGCTCCGCGGTGACTTTAAGCAATCGCAATATGGACGTGTGATTTTACCGTTTACCTTGTTGCGCCGTTTAGAGTGTGTACTTGAGTCAAGCAAGGCAGATGTATTGGCAGCCAATGAAAAAGTAAAACAAATGCCGCTGCCCGAAGAAGCCAAAGAAAAGATGCTGCTCAAGGTTACAGGGGATATTAAGTTTTTTAATACTTCCGAACTTAATTTAGGCAGTCTTGGGCAAAAGGACATTCGTGCCAATTTGGTTAATTACATTCAGCACTTTTCTAAAGACGCGCGAGAGATTTTTGAGCATTTTAAGTTTGATGAATTTGTCGGTTTACTTGATGATGCCAACTTGCTGTATAAAGTGGTACAAAAATTTGCTGCAACAGACTTGAGTTATAGCGCCATATCCAACCATGAAATGGGCTTGGTGTTTGAAGAATTGATCCGCCGTTTTGCGGAAAGTTCGAATGAAACCGCAGGTGAACACTTTACCCCACGTGACATCGTGCGCCTCACCACAGGTATAGTATTTGGTAAAGATGATGATGCCTTGAACAAAGAAGGTATCATACGCACGGTATATGACCCAACAGCGGGTACAGGCGGTTTTTTATCCTCAGGCACAGAATATGTGCGTGAGCATAACCCAGATGCGGTGATCCGTGTCTATGGTCAGGAGTTAAACCCTGAGTCTTATGCTATCTGTAAAGCCGATATGCTGATTAAAGGTCAGGATGTTAAAAACATTAAACTCGGCAATACGCTATCTAATGACCAACTTGCCTATGAGAAGTTTGACTACATGCTATCAAACCCGCCATTTGGTGTGGATTGGAAGAAGATTGAAGACGAGATTAAATCTGAGCATGAACAAAAAGGCTTTGAGGGGCGTTTTGGTGCAGGCTTGCCACGTGTGTCGGACGGTTCGTTACTGTTTTTAATGCACTTGATTAGCAAGATGCGTCAGCCAGATGCAGAGCATGAACAAGGTAGCCGTATTGGGATTATCCTCAATGGTTCACCACTATTTACAGGCAGTGCAGGCAGTGGTGAAAGTGAAATTCGCCGTTATATTTTAGAAGCTGATTTGTTAGAAGCGATTATCGCCCTACCAACCGATATGTTCTATAACACAGGCATTGCGACTTATGTTTGGGTACTGAGTAATAAAAAAGACGCTGAACGTAAAGGCAAAGTGCATCTGATTAATGCCACCAATTTAAGCTCGAAGATGCGTAAGTCTTTAGGCTCCAAGCGTAATTATTTAACCGATGAAGAAATCCGTATCATCACGCAAAACTACGGTGCATTTGAAGCTGTTGATACCTTAGCCAATGATGGTGAAAGCGATACGCAAAAGCCATTTAGCTCGAAGATTTTTGAGAGTTTCCAGTTTGGCTACCGTCGTGTGACCATTGAGCGTCCGTTACGTTTATCGGCACAGGTGAGTGATGAGCGTATTGCTACTTTACGTTTTGCACCGAAGCCATTTAATGCCGTGATGCAAAAGCTGTATGACGATTATGGCACTACATGGACAGCCGACAGCTATGGTCAATTGGCGGAGTATGAAGCCGAGATTCGTGCGCTCATTAAAGCTGAATTTAGCGAACTGAAAGAAAAAGACATTAAAACCATCCTTGAACCAAAACTGTGGTTAGAGCAACGCACGTTATTGACCAAAGCCCAAGCCCTACAAGCCAAGATTGGCACGGCGCAGTTTGATGACTTTAATGCCTTTGATGAAGTCCTTAAACAAGCCTTAAAAGATGCCAATATTAAGCTTGAAACCAAAGAGAAAAAGCAATTTATTGATGCCATTACATGGAAAAATGCCGATGCTGAACCTGTAGTAAGCAAGGTGGTAAAAGGCGCAGAAAATCCGTTGTATGGTCAGTTTGCATATAAAGGCAAAGTGGTTGAGTTTATACAAGATGGTGATTTACGTGATGCAGAAAACATTGCCTTAAATCCAACTGTCAGCACCACCGATTTAATTGAGTCTTACTTTAAGCGTGAAGTTCAACCGCATGTGCCTGATGCGTGGATTAATGCCGATAAGCGTGATGCGCAAGATGGTGAAATTGGCATTGTGGGTTATGAGATTCCGTTTAACCGTCATTTTTATGTGTATGAACCGCCACGTGATTTAAGCGAGATTGATGCGGATTTGGATGAGGTCAGCCGTGAAATTATGGCACTTTTACAAGAGGTGCATTCGTAATGGCTAAATATGAAAAATATACTGAGTATCAAGATTCAGGTGTGGAATGGTTAGGGGAGATTCCTAGTCATTGGCAAGCTAGTTATGTTGGTGTCTTATCAGATGTTATTGACCCGCAACCTGACCATAGAGCACCTGCCATTTCTGAGGATGGCGAAGGTTTTCCATATATTGGTATTCGTGACGTAAATAAAGATGGAACTTTGAATTTTGAAACTGCAAGACCTGTTGAAGAAAGTGCAGTTTTAAAGCAAGAGCGTAGTTTTACCATCGAGCCTCATAACATCATTTTTTGCAAGGTTGGTACTTTAGGTTTACCTCGGAAAATTATTCCTCATGGTCGATGTGCTCTATCAGCAACTTTAGTTTTGATTAAGGCTAGGAAAATTAATAGTCAATTTTTACTCTATGCATTAGATAGTGATTGTATTATTTCCCAAACTAATTTCTTAGCAACAGGTTCTACACGGGCAGCTTTAGGTATTCAGCAAATTCGTAAATTTAGAATACCTTTTCCTCCACTTTTAGACCAACTTGCAATCGCTAATTTCCTCGACCATGAAACCGCACAAATTGACACCTTGATTGCCAAACAAGAAAAGCTAATTGAACTACTTAAAGAAAAGCGTCAAGCGGTCATTAGCCATGCGGTGACCAAAGGTTTAAATTCTGATGTCACGATGAAAGATTCAGGTGTGGAATGGTTAGGGCAAGTGCCTGAGCATTGGAAATGTATAAAGATAAAACATATCACCACGACTTTTGAACAAGGTTGGAGTCCTCAATGTGATTCTCGACCTGCTGAATCACATGAATATGGGGTTTTAAAAGTTGGGTGTGTTAATGGTGGCTCATTTAGAAGTTCAGAAAATAAAGCCTTGCCACCTGAGTTAGAGCCACGCTTACAATATCTAATTCAAAAAGATGATTTATTAATTTCTCGTGCTAACACAAAAGAATTGGTAGGGAGTGCTTCTGTTGTTAATGGTGATTATCCAAATTTAATACTTTGCGATAAGTTGTATCGACTAAGGTTCTCAAAAAATGTATTGCCTGAAATGGTTTCTTTGTATTTATCGATTGGTGCTGTAAGAAAACAAATTGAGCTAGGTGCAACAGGTGCTAGTCACTCAATGCAAAACATTGGGCAAGATACAATCAAAGAGCTTTATTATTTGCTACCACCTTATGAGGAAGCTCTAAATATTTTAGAAAGCATCAAGCAATCTAATCAAAAATTTGATGAGCTAACTAAAAAAGCCGAATCAGCTATTCAACTGATGCAAGAACGCCGTACAGCCCTTATTTCCTCTGCGGTTACAGGCAAAATTGACGTTCGCAATTGGCAAAACCCCAACCATAACAACAATGAGGCGAATACGGAGCTTGGCGCATGAGAAAGGATGCAACATTAGAAACGGAATTCCAACAAGACATCATTGCCCAAATGCAGTCGCACGGTTGGCAACTTGGCTCAGGTACAGGCTACAACCGAGAAAAAGCCCTCTATACCCAAGACCTATTGGACTTTATACAAAAGACCCAAGACAAGGAATGGCAAAAGTTTAAAGGCATTTTTCCCAATGACACCGAACGCCATTTTTTAGATACCGTAGAAGCACAGCTTAAAAAAGCCGACATTAACGCCACCGATGCCCAATCCCGTAGTTATGGCACCTTGGGCGTGTTGCGTCATGGACTGCGTACCCGTGGTTGCCGTTTTTCATTTTGTCAGTTTAAACCTGAACATGGCTTAAACCCTGAATTGAATGAACGCTACAAACAAAACATTTGTCGTGTTGTGCCTGAACTTGTCTATAGCCCTTACGCCAACAAAGCCGAACTTGAAGCCACAGGCAAACAAGCCAAAAAATGGCGCATCGACCTTGTACTGTTTATCAATGGCTTTCCTGTGGCAACCATGGAGCTTAAGTCCGAGTTTAAACAAGATGTACATCGTGCGATGACGCAGTATAGAAAAACTCGTTTAGCCAAAGATCCTGAAACCAATAAGCCTGAACCTCTGCTGATGTTTAAACGTGGCGCATTGGTACACTTCGCCGTGAGTCAGTTTGACGTCTATATGGCAACACATTTACAAGGCGATAGCACGTATTTCTTACCGTTTAATAAAGGCACCAAAGACCAAGGCGCAGGTAATGACGTTCCTGAAAATCCAAATGAATATGCCACAGGCTATTTATGGAATGAAGTCTTAACCCCTGATCGCTTGCTGAATATCATCGGCAACTTTATCCATCTACAAATTGAAGAAAAAGAAGATTGGGAAGGCAAAAAATACAAAAAAGAAAGCCTGATTTTCCCACGTTATCACCAATGGAAAGTTGTCACCCAATTAGTTGAGGATTCCTTAAAGGAAGGCACAGGACAAAAATACCTGATTCAGCACAGTGCAGGTTCGGGTAAATCCAACTCCATTGCATGGACGGCGCATCAGCTTTCTAGCCTTTACGATGCCAACAATAAAAAGCTGTTTGATTCGGTGATTGTGGTGACAGACCGCACCATCTTAGATGCGCAGCTACAAGACACCATTCATCAATTTGAACATGCGGATGGCGTGGTGGGTCGCATTAATAACAAAGAAGGCGATGGTTCAAAATCAGAAAAACTCGCTAAAGCCTTAGAAATAGCACAGCCGATTATTATTGTCACCATTCAAACGTTTCCATTTGTACTGCGTGCGATTGAGAACAGCACAAGCCTAAAAGAACGTAAATACGCCGTGATTGCCGATGAAGCCCATTCATCACAAAGCGGTTCTACCGCACGACAGCTTAAAGAAACCTTGATGGTGGAAGAACGTGCTGAAGATGACAGCATATCGACAGAAGATATGTTGGATGCGGTGATGGCATCACGTAAAGGCAGTGATAATTTAAGTTTCTATGCTTTTACCGCAACGCCAAAGGATAAAACCTTACAGCTCTTTGGCCGTGTGCCTGATCCAAGCATGCCAGCATCAAAAACCAATTTACCGCAGGCTTATCATGTCTATTCAATGCGCCAAGCCATTGAAGAAGGCTTTATTTTGGATGTCTTAAAAAACTATACCAACTATAAAGTGGTCTATCAGCTGAAGCAGAAGATTGAAGAAAAAGACGATACCGTCGATGCCAAAAAAGCCAAAATAAAGCTCAATCAATGGGTACGCTTGCATGATTACAACATCTCGCAAAAAGTCGCAGTCATCATTGAGCATTTTAAAAAGAATGTCATGGGCTTACTCAACAACCAAGCCAAAGCCATGGTGGTTACAAGCTCTCGTAAAGAAGCCGTGCGTTATAAACAAGCCTTTGATAAATACATCACTGAGCAGAAATACCAAAACATTCAAGCGATGGTGGCATTTTCGGGTGAGGTGGAATTCAATGAGAATGATTCGGACAGTAGTCATTTATTGGGTCAGAAGTTTACTGAAAGCAATATGAACCCGAACCTAAAAGGTCGTGAAATGCGTAAAGCATTTGATAGCGATGACTTTCAGGTGATGATTGTAGCGAATAAGTTTCAAACAGGTTTTGACCAACCGAAACTCTGTGCTATGTACGTGGATAAAAAACTGGGTGGGGTGGAATGCGTACAAACACTTTCTCGCTTAAACCGTACTTATCCAAGCAAAGCGCAAACAGGCACGTTTGTGTTGGACTTCTTTAATGATCCACAAGACATTTTGGATGCCTTCCAACCGTATTACCAAACCGCAGAATTGGCCGATGTATCCAACCCGGATCAAGTCTATGACCTGTTTGAAAAGCTAAAATCAGCAGGGATTTTTCTCTGGACGGAAGTAGAGCAATTTGCCGATGCCTTCTATGCCAAAAATAAATCACCTGCGGCAGTGGCAAACATCTGTAAGCCTGCTTTACAACGCTGGGAGCTACGCTATAAACAAGCGGTGAATGATTATGATGTCACCAAGAATCGTTTAGAAATTACCAAGCGCACCAATGAACCTGTACTCATTGCCAATGCAGAAAATGAATTTGCGGATGCAAAGAAAGCACGTGATGGCTTAGAAATCTTTAAAAAGGACTTGGGTAGCTTTAGCCGTTTCTATGAATTTATGTCGCAAATCGTGGACTATGACGATAAAGACCTTGAGAAGTTGAGCCTATACGCACGTGCCCTACGTCCAATGCTACGTGAACAAATTGCAGATGAAGATGTGATTGACTTAAGTAATGTGGAAATGACCCATTACCGTTTATCCAAGCTACGTCAGCAGGATATTCAGCTTCAAGCGGATAGTACTGAGCATAAGTTAGAACCTGCTAATGATGTGGGTACTGCGAAAGCGAAGGATAAGAAAGAGGATTTCTTGTCTCAGATTTTACGCCGTGTAAATGATCTATTTGTGACAGATAACTTAACGGATCAGGATATGATTAATTATGCCTATACCGTTGCCGATAAGATGGCTGAGAACACACGTATGATGACGCAGATTCACAACAACCCACGTAAGCAAGCGATGCTCGGTGAGTTTGACACGGCGCTTGATGATGCAGTACTAGATAGTAATGCAGCGCACATGGAGCAAATGACACAGTTGATGAGCGACCCTGCTAAAATGAGGCAGTTTGCACATATTATTTATGATGTGTTGGTGAATAGGGACCGTCAGTAGTAAGTTCAATGTTAAATTTTAATAAAAGGTCATTTTTATAAACTTATTAAATCTGAAATGATGTAGGGGCGTTATGGCATATTTCTTGGGGTTTTTATATCTAGCGGCATATATAGTGATTTACGTGTCATTGTTATTGCTGCCTTATTATGTTGCTTATTCTATTATCGAACCTCATAGCTTTTTGGGTGTAGTGGGTGTATTTATTTTAGGCTCAGTAATCGTACCTCTAACTTTAGGGGTGGCATTTTTAGTATTTGGAAGCTTTTTTGTCGCTTTTGATAAATTTAAAGAAAAAATAGCTCAAAACCCTCAATCACAACCTTTATCTGCATATAGTAACGAAAGCTCACCATTAGATGTAACGCCTAAACCAGAAAAGGAAAGTTCAAAGGGTGTTTGGATTTTTTCAATTTTAGGTATTGGGGTATTAGCAACAATATTATTTGTTGGCTCTATAGTAACTAAAAAAACTGAAGAGCCTAGTGCTGATTATGAAACAGCTCCTTATGAAGAATCTGCAGATGATACCTCACCACATTATCTTTACACTGATACATCTAATGATGAAATAACTGATCCTTATTTAGCTAATACTACGATTACAGATAATTATAGCTACATGAATGATGCTGTAGATGAATTTTTAGAGATACTGTCAGATTCGGGAATTTCGGGAGTGGCTAGAAGTGTTCGTGATTGTTATGTAAATACAGAAATTGATAACCTCTATTGTCTTTATCTAGATAATGCTGCAAGACTCATGGATAATGCTGTTGCTAATCAGATGGGTTTCAATCGCGATGAGTATTTGAGAGATGATAGGGTTTTAGCTCGAAATCAAAAGTATTATTATATACCTACGAATACAAGTCATTTGGCATCTGATCATCAAAAAACAATTGAAATTCAATTGATAAGCCTGCTAAATAAAAAGGTACAAGCAAGAAGACATAAATCTGACACTAATAGTGGTATATCTACAGAAAACTCAGCCTCATATTCTCATAATAATTCTTATGATTCTCGTTTAGGTGTTGAGATGAGTCAGAATTTTAATAAAATTACCAATAATGCACCTGAACAGCTAGAGCCTGAATCGGTAGCAAATGGTGGTGATACTGGGGCAGAAGAGAATAATGAATTAGAGGTTGGTTATGAATAAGTTATTTTTGGCAATAATAGTATGCGGTATTTCATCTGTTCAAGCATCTGAATGGGAATATTTAGGTGAAACGGATGAATTTAGATATGAGCTGGATCGGCAAAGCATCCGAAAAGTACCAACTGGTTATTCAACTATATCGAGTAATGTAACTCAATTTTGGGTAAAAAAAATCGTTATTAATGATATTTCAAAAGATGGGCTGGGACTGGGTGATTATACTAAAAATTTGTACCATGTAAATTGTAGTGCAGATCTCTTAGGATTTAAAACCGAAGTTAAATACAAAGGGAATAGAGTTATTGATAGCTATACAGATTCGTATGTGAAAATGACACCTATTATTCCCGATACAGTTGGTTCAAGTTTTGCTCAGGCAATATGTGATCATTGATGTATGGTGAGTTGGTAGTTAAAGGCAAGTGATCACGTTTATGGGCGACCCTGCTAAGATGAAGTAGTTCTCTCATATTATTTATGATGTGTTGGTGCATAAACAAAATAAAACAATTTAAAAGAGAGTATTGAATTAGGGGGCCTTATGGGAATTAAAGATTTTTTCAGTAATGCGATTGATACCGTAACAGACACAGCCAAAAGTGCAACAGATGCTATTAAATA
>NZ_VOZO01000028.1:0-8228 GCF_013419715.1 Acinetobacter sp. YH12063
CCGAGATCGTAAAGCAGAACAATCAAGTGCTGCAACAGAACAGTCAGCTGATTCAGATAGTGGTAACACAGAGCAGTCAGATTCAGGAGTTGCTACTTCAGTTAAATCCCGACGAGGACGAGCCAAGTCAGCCTAGATATATGGATGAATAAGATATGCCTAAAGTTTTATCAATCATACCCAAGCTGAAAGAATCAGAACGAGGTGCTCATTCAGCACATGGGACTCAGGTCTTACTTGATGATGGCTCAAGACTTGAAGGGGTTACAAAGGTGACTTTGGTTGCTGAGGTTGGGAATGTTTGGAAAGCAATCATTGAGGTTAATCCAATAAACCAGCTGCAGATAGATGCTCAACTTTCGGAATTAAAAGTAAATGAAACTCCCAAGACTTCAAACCAAACTGCAGGCGATGACACCCAAGCAGCCAAGACTTGAACCCAAAAAGAATTGGGGCAGCGGACGAGGTGGTAGACCATGGCGCAGACTGAAGCAGAAGATCCACACTCGTGATGAGTGGACATGCCAGTGCTGTGGTCGTGTGACAATGGATCTTGAGTTAGATCACATCAAGAACAAGGCGCAAGGCGGAACGGATGATGAGTCCAATCTGCAATCGTTGTGCCCGTCGTGTCATAAGACAAAGACGAGCAAGGAGAGTAAGCAGTGAATGATCCAGTTACGGCAACACACATCTCTTTGTGCTCAAATGAATACTTGCGACTTACAAAGGGTGTTTATGCAGAGGTCTATCTCAATGGTTGGTGGGTTGAGTGCGCAACACTGCGCAACTCTGATTTGATTGGTGGTGTGGACTGTATTCCCAATAGAGCTGAGGCGATCAATAAAACAGGATGGAGAAAAGTCTTCTGCAATCTAAGGTTATTTTTGATCGGAAGTAAATACAGGGCGGGGGAGGTAAAAAGTTTACAACCCTGAGCCAGCGGACACCGCCCGCCATCTCATTTATAAAAAAATTTCCCATTTCACAAATATGTTAAAGGAGGGCACATGGCTTTAACAGCTAAAAAGAAGGCATTTGCCCAATCTAAACATGATGGTGCAGATAACAAGCAGGCCGCTATTTTCGCGGGTTACAGTCCTGAATCAGCGTCACAAGCCGGGTCGAGATTAGCTAAAGATCCTGATGTGATTGCATACATTGAAAGGCTTAAGATTAACACCGAAGTTAAAGTTGATTCCAAGCCAGAATCACGACCAATCATCACTAAAAAAGACATTGAAGCTGCTGGCAGTCGTGCTGACCCGCTCAAATTTTTAGAAGAAATTTGGACTGATCCTGTCGAAGATATGAAATTGCGAATGGATGCAGCAAAAGCAGCCCTTCCGTATTTCCATGGCAAGGTTGCTGAAAAAGGCAAGAAAGAAACCAAAGCCGATGAAGCTAAAAAAGCCACTCAAGGCGGGAAGTTTGGAACATTGGGCTCACAGTTGAGAAGTTAAATTTATGTCAGTAATGCTCCCGGAATGGACAACATCCTGCCCAGACTGGGAGGAACGTATTGTCGCTAAAAAGTCACTCATGCCATGTGAACCGCTTTTCCCAGAAGTGGCGGACGTAGCAGAGCGGATTTTTAAAGAATTAATTTTGGTCGATGTGATGGGTAGCCCGAAAATGGGTGAAGTCACACTCGATTGGGTAATTGAATTTGTCCGGGCAATCTTTGGTGCCTACGATCCGGTGCAGAAGAAGCGTTTAATTCGCGAATTCTTCTTGCTGATCTCTAAGAAAAATACTAAGTCCACGATTGCGGCTGGAATTATGATGGTGGCCTTGATCTTAAATGATCGTATGTCGGCTGAGCTCATCATTCTGGCACCAACAAAAGAAGTTGCCGATAATTCATTCAACCCAATCCGAGACTTTATCAAAGCAGATCCTGAGCTTCAGGAGATGTTTAATATTTCAGAGCACACCAAAACAGTCACTCACTTGGGTACCAATGCGACTCTAAAAGTGATTGCTGCGGAAAGTAACGCTGCTGCAGGTAAAAAGGCCTCAATCATTCTGATCGATGAGGTTTGGTTGTTTGGGAAGCGCTCAAACGCTGAATCGATGTTTCGTGAAGCAAAAGGTGGCCTGGCATCACGGCCAGAAGGCTGTGTGATTTACCTGTCCACCATGTCAGATGAAACGCCATGCGGTGTGTTCAAGCAATTGCTGGACTATGCGCGTGATATTCGGGACGGTGTAAAGGTCAATCCTCAGTTCTTACCGCTGATTTACGAGTTTCCAGAATGGATGCTAGAAGCGGATGAACATTTAAAACCTGAAAACTTCTACGTTACCAATCCAAATTTAGGCGCATCGGTTGATCTAGACTATCTGATTAATGAATTTGAGAAGGTTAAAGATGCTGGTGAAGAATCACTTCGGGACTTTCTTGCAAAACACTTAAATGTACCAATTGGCTTAAACCTACGCGCCAACCGCTGGGCAGGTGCTGAATATTGGCTGCAACAATCTAAACAATTCACATTGGATAAATTGATTGAGCAATCAGATGTCATCACCTGCGGTATCGATGGTGGTGGTCTGGATGACTTGCTAGGTTTCGCTGTACTTGGTCGGCATGCAAAAAGCCGTAAATGGTGGCTCTGGAACCATGCTTGGTGCAATAAAACCGCAGTCGAAAGACGTAAAGAGAATGCGCCAAAGTATGCCGACTATGAGAAGGAAAAAAGCCTGACCATTGTTGAGCGTATTGGTGATGACATTGACCAATTGGCAGCAATTGCAAAGAAGTGTTTTGATTCTGGCAAGCTCGACAAAATTGGACTCGATCCTCTTGGCCTGGGTGGTCTATTGGATGGCTTACTTGATGCTGGCATTCCTGAAGATAAGCTCACCGCCGTACCTCAAGGTTTTAAATTGATGGGTTATATCCTCACTACAGAACGAAAACTAGCTGAAGGCAATCTTTACCATGCAGGACAAGGGCTAATGACTTGGTGTGTAGGTAATGCGCGTGCTGTCGTAAAAGGAAACGGCATGATGATCAGTAAGCAGGAATCAGGTGTAGGCAAAATCGATCCATTGATTGCTACGTTTAACGCGGTGGCACTTATGAGTATGAATCCTGAACAGGCCGAAAAAGAATACAACGTCTTTTTCATTTAGAAATATGCAATTTATTAACCTCCTTCTTTGGAGGTTTTTTCATTTTGGGAGAAAGCCTCAATGGGAGCTTTATTTAAGAATTTCGGCTCATTTGAAATTAAGAGTTTTGATGAATCTACTCGCACATTTACCGGCACAGCTAGCACAAGCAACCCTGATCGCGTAAAGGACATCATGGTGCCGAGTGGTGTGCAGTTCACTTTGCCAGTACCACTGTTATTGCACCACGACAGCAAATTGGTTGTTGGGTATGTAACCAAAATCACCGTTCTAGAAAGCACAATCGAAGTTGAATTCTACATTCCTGAAATCAAAGAAGAAGGGAAGCTCAAAGAGCGTGTGGATGAAGCCTTCCAAAGTGTCCAATACAAACTAATTACCGGTCTTTCAGTTGG
This sequence comes from Acinetobacter sp. YH12063, assembly GCF_013419715.1. Classification (NCBI taxonomy): domain Bacteria; kingdom Pseudomonadati; phylum Pseudomonadota; class Gammaproteobacteria; order Moraxellales; family Moraxellaceae; genus Acinetobacter; species Acinetobacter sp. YH12063. Next base: position 3,537 of record NZ_VOZO01000028.1, read on the forward strand.
CTTCAATGCTGATTGGGAGAGCGCCGAATTTATTCAAGATGGCGGTATTAAGTTTAATAAATGGGAACTTATTGAACTGTCACTTGTAACGACGCCTTGCAACCGTGAAGCAGGCGTGGATTACGCAAAAGCATTTGAGGAATACAAAGCCGCGTTGGGCAATGAACCTCAGCAACCCGCTGCAGATGGCGATTCATCTGAGCAAAAACACATTGTCGTAAAACTGAATTGCCCAACAAAGGGTGGAGTAAAACTATGAAAGAATATTTAGCTAAATTGCTAAAAGCATTGTCTGAAAAAAACCAAGCAATGCAAACGGCTTTATCTAAGGCATCTGCCGAAGGCACAACACCAGATGAATCCACAGAAGCTGAAATTCAAGCGATTGAAAAAGACATTGCTGCTCTAAATGTAAACATTGAACGCACCAAAAAGCAGATTGCCGCTGCTGATGAAGCTGCTAAAACAGCAACTCCTGTGGCTGGTGAAACTTCCGAACAAGCAAAAGATACTGCTGAAGGTAAAAAAGAAGTGCCACGCATTCAGGTGGAATCAAACCTACCCAAAGGTATTGGTTTTGCACAATACGCACGTGCAAAGCTTTGCTCACAATTGGCAGCCAAAAACGGCAACTTCATTTCACCAGTAGACATGGCTAAGCAAATGGGTTTTGGTGGTGAAGTTCAGGACTTAGTGACAAAAGCCACACTCGGTACTACAACAGACGTTGGTTTTGCATCTGCATTAGTGCAAGAAAACCGCTTGGTTGGTGAATTTGTTGACATGCTCCGTGCTGCAACCGTATTTGACCAACTTACAGGATTCCGTAATGTACCGTTCAACTCAAAAATCCCAAGCCAATTAACAGGCGGCACTGCTGCTTGGGTGGGTGAAGGTGCGGCCAAGCCATTAACCAACCCAACCTACGGTGAAGTTGAAATTAAAGAACACAAGCTTGCCGCAATCACGGTTTATACACAAGAATTAATGCGACGTTCTGATCCAGCGGTAGATGTTTTGGTGCGTGATGATCTTATCGAAGCATCAAAAACGCTTATTGATAATACTTTCCTTGATACGGTGGCTGCATCAACTACGCGCCCAGCAGGTGTTTTAAATGGCGTTGTAGCAACCCCTAACACGGGCACAACTGCGGCAGCATATGAAGCTGACCTATTAGCTCTTATTAATAGCTTTGTGACAGCCAACCTTTCATTGGATGGCTCATATTTCTTAATGTCTGAAACACGCGCCGCACAAATCAGTTTGTTGCGTGATGCGTTAGGCAATAGCTATTTCACAGGTATGGCGCTTCGCGGCACCCGTACATTAATGGGTATCCCAGTCATCACATCGCAGGCAGTAGGCGACAAGATCATTCTTGTGAAGACTTCTGAAATCCTGCTTGCTCAGGATGGTGGCGTGGATGTGTCTTACTCTGATCAAGCAACCTTGGTTGATGGTGGTACGACTCACCACTTATGGCAAGAAAACAAATTTGCGGTACGTGTTGAGAAGTTCATCACTTGGGCAAAACGTCGTCCGATTGCCGCAGCATTTCTTAACTATGCAACAGGTGGTTAATCGACCTAAAACAGCTCCTTAATTGGGGTTGTTTTTATATCTAAGCATCACAATTGTTTAGCTATAGGAACAGTCTATGAAGATTAAATATTTAAAGGTTATGCATAGCGCCAATCCAGGTGATGTGCTTGAAGTTACTGAATTTGAAGCAAACATTTTGATTAAAACAGGTGTGGCGGAAGCTTACGAAGAACCTAAAAAGACGACTCGCAAGACCAAAACAGATACCACAGAGCAAAAATAAGGCGGTTTAGATGGGCATTTTTGACAGACTTTTCCGAAAAAAATCACTGCAAAGTGTCCATTCAAACCAAGGGTGGACTTCTTTATTTGTGCATGAGCCTTATTCTGGTGCTTGGCAGAAAAACGATGAGCTGACTCGTGAAGATTTGGCGGCACATCCAGCAGTTTTCTCGTGTATTTCTTTAATCTCCCAAGATATTGGGAAAATGGGTGTTTTGCTTAAAAAGCAGAAAGGCGGAATTTTAGTTGATGCGCCCATTCCTGAGGATCTGGTGGTTCTTAAGCGGCCAAACCATTACCAGAACTGGCAGCAGTTTTTAGAGTTCTGGATGATCTGTCGAAAGCTCCGTGGTAATGCATACGGATTTAAGGTGCGTGATGTATTTGGGCAGGTAGTTAAAATTGTTATTTTAAATCCAGATCAAACAAAACCACTGATTAGTGATGATGGGCAAGTCTTTTACCAGCTTGGGATTGATCGGCTGAATAGCACAGAGTCTGTTGTTGTTCCAGCCTCCGAGATTATCCATGATCGTGAAAACTGCCTTTACCATCCATTGGTTGGTATTCCTGCCATTACTGCTTATGGAATTTCAGCAGGGCTCGGTTTAAACATTCTGAAAAACTCTAAAACCTCTTTTGGAAACATGAGCCGGCCAAGCGGTATTTTGGTTGCTCCTGGTGCTATTTCAGAAGATAAAGCACGTTCCATCGGTGCATCATGGAATGCGAACTACACCGGCCAAAACATCGGTAAAACTGCGGTGCTCGGTGATGATTTGAAATATCAGCCAATCAGCATGACAGCTTCGGATACTCAAACGATTGAGCAGCTGAAAATGTCGAATGAAATTATTTGCTCAGTGTTGCATGTGCCAGCGTTTAAAGTTGGGTATGGAACAATTCCGGCAGGGCAGAAGGTTGGCGATTTGAGTGAAATCTATTTTTCTGACTGTATACAAAGCCCGGTAGAAGCTATTGAAAACCTGCTTGATGATGCATTTGACTTAAAAGCGCGTGGCCTTGAAATATTCCTTGATGTTGATTCTCTGCTCCGCATGGATAAAGAAACAAAAATGAGCATTCAGGAGCGCGGAGTTAAGGCTTCAATCTTTACTCCAAATGAAGCGCGTCAGCAGTTTAATTTAGAGCCTTTGGTGGGTGGTGACACGGTTTACATGCAGCAGCAGAACTATTCGCTTGAAGCATTGTCTAAGCGTGACCAGTTGGATGACCCTTTTGGCAAATCTGCACCAAATACGCCTCAAAATACCGAAAATTCAGACCAAAAAGGCCAATATCAAGGCGTTTTTAAGACTGAAAACCAGTATAAATCAGGCCAGTTTGTGACGCATAAAGGCTCGTTATGGCACTGTGAAAAAGACCATTCGGGTGAATTTAGCCATGAAAACTTTAAATTAGCGCAAAAGAAATGGGGTGATGAATGAGCATTGTTGATTTAGACACCCTTAAAGAGCATTTGCGCTATGACGATGATTCAAACGACACGATGTTACAGGGATATTTGGACGCAGCTGATAGTGCTGTTAAAAATTACATCACAGATGAATTTGAGTCTGAATATCCAAAAGCTATCCACCAAGCAATTTTAATGCTTTGTGGGTATTGGGATAAATATCGAAATGCTGAATCAGATGCACCGCTGAACGGTAATTATCTGCCTATGCCAGTGCAAGCCTTGTTATATCCATATCGTAAGCCAACTGCTGTTTAGGAGGTTTTATGACCCAAAATGCTGGCGAACTCCGCCATCGAATCATGGTGCAACACTTTACGTCAGGTCGTGATGAAGATGGCTATCCAATCCCTGAGCAATGGGTTGATTACATGCCTTTGTGGGCCAAAGTCACTCATTTATCGGGTAAGGATCTAATTGCCGCACAGGCTAGTAATTCTAAAATAGTTGCACGCTTAAAGATCCGCTATAGAGAAGATATCGACACGACAATGCGCGTGATTTACAAAGGCAAAACCTACTCAATTGATAGCCAAGCGCTTGAAGATACAAACACAGGTTACGAGTCGGTGACGTTCTTGCTTTCAACTATGTGAGGTGCTTATGTCACTTGATGTGCAAATACATGGCATTGATGAGCTAAATCGAAAGCTCAAGTTATTGACGAGTAGTAAGGCAGCCAAGCGCATAGCACGTAAAGCAGCCCGCCAAGCAATGAATATTGTCCGTGATGCAGCGCGAGTGAATGCCAAGGCGATTGATGATCCTGAAACAGCAGAAAAGATCTGGAAAAATATCGCTGTTTCAGGCGGTAAATCGCGCAATTCAAATCAAATCGTAATGCGTGTTGGTGTGCGTGGTGGTGCGTCATTTTCCAATCCAAATCCACCCAATACAAGCGGTGGCGATACAAGGCACTGGCGTTGGGTGGAGTTTGGTTCAGCACACAATGTTGCGGTTCCATTCATGCGCCCCGCAATGAGCAGCAATATTCAAAAAGTGACTGATAAATTCTCACAAGTTTTCAGTGTTGAATTAGATAAGGAACTCGCAAAATGACAGCTCCAATTGCTAAAACGATTAAAGCCGATACTTATTTAGCATCAAAATTCGGAGATCGAATCTTTTTAAGCCAAGCAGACATTGGCACAGCGGTTCCATATTTGGTTTTTCAAGGCATAGGCTCAGAACCTGAAAACACAATTGATTGTGGTGCGATCGATGAAAATGACACATATCAAATGGTGATTTGGCATTCCAATCCTAAGGAAGCGGAAGATTTGCGTTTAAAGGCCCGAATAGCTTTAGAGCAAGCAGGGTTTTATTACAACGGAAAGCATCCTGATAGTATTGATGCTGAGACCAAATTGCATGGCCGTGGTTGGGAT
>NZ_VOZO01000029.1:0-7959 GCF_013419715.1 Acinetobacter sp. YH12063
CCGAGATCGTAAAGCAGAACAATCAAGTGCTGCAACAGAACAGTCAGCTGATTCAGATAGTGGTAACACAGAGCAGTCAGATTCAGGAGTTGCTACTTCAGTTAAATCCCGACGAGGACGAGCCAAGCCAACATGGGTATCTTGATTCATGAAACTCCCAAGACTTCAAACCAAGCTGCAGGCGATGACACCGAAGCAACCAAGACTTGAACCTAAAAAGAATTGGGGAAGTGGTCGAGGTGGTAGACCGTGGCGCAGACTGAAGCAGAAGATCCACACTCGTGATGAGTGGACATGCCAGTGCTGTGGTCGTGTGACAATGGATCTTGAGTTAGATCACATTAAGAATAAGGCCCAAGGCGGAACGGATGATGAATCTAATCTGCAATCGTTGTGTGCGCCGTGTCATAAAGAGAAGACTCAGAAGGAAAGCAGGCTATGAGTAATGAAGAACTATTAGAACAACTTGAATCAACTGCAAACTTTATGCGAGGCATGCAGTTTGATCCACGAATCCCAAACGATACCAAGCAAGCACTAATTGAGCGTGCGCAAAATATCGATGCATTAGTTGAAAAGTATTTGGAAAATTAAAGATGGTGGGGGGAGGTAAAAAGTTCAAAAGGCCAAGCCAGCGGACACCGCCCGCCATCTCATTTATAAAAAAATTTCCCATTTCACAAATATGTTAAAGGAGGGCACATGGCTTTAACAGCTAAAAAGAAGGCATTTGCCCAATCTAAACATGATGGTGCAGATAACAAGCAGGCCGCTATTTTCGCGGGTTACAGTCCTGAATCAGCGTCACAAGCCGGGTCGAGATTAGCTAAAGATCCTGATGTGATTGCATACATTGAAAGGCTTAAGATTAACACCGACGTTAAAGTTGATTCCAAGCCAGAATCACGACCAATCATCACTAAAAAAGACATTGAAGCTGCTGGCAGTCGTGCTGACCCGCTCAAATTTTTAGAAGAAATTTGGACTGATCCTGTCGAAGATATGAAATTGCGAATGGATGCAGCAAAAGCAGCCCTTCCGTATTTCCATGGCAAGGTTGCTGAAAAAGGCAAGAAAGAAACCAAAGCCGATGAAGCTAAAAAAGCCACTCAAGGCGGGAAGTTTGGAACATTGGGCTCACAGTTGAGAAGTTAAATTTATGTCAGCAATGCTCCCAGAATGGTCGACATCTCTTCCAGACTGGGAGGAACGTATTGTCGCTAAAAAGTCACTCATGCCATGTGCTCCACTTTTTCCCGAAGTGGCTGATGTGGCAGAGCGGATTTTTAAAGAATTAATTTTGGTCGATGTGATGGGTAGCCCAAAAATGGGTGAAGTCACATTGCCATGGGTGATTGAATTTGTCCGGGCAATCTTTGGTGCTTACGATCCTGAACAAAAGAAGCGTTTAATTCGTGAATTCTTCCTACTGATCTCCAAGAAAAACACCAAGTCGACGATTGCGGCTGGCGTAATGATGGTGGCCTTGATCTTAAATGATCGTATGTCGGCTGAGCTTATTCTGTTGGCGCCCACAAAAGAGGTCGCGGACAATAGTTTTAATCCAATTCGAGACTTCATTCGAGCAGATCCTGAGCTTCAGGAAATGTTCAATGTGTCCGAGCACACCAAAACAGTCACTCACTTGGGCACTAATGCGACCTTGAAAGTGATTGCTGCTGAAAGTAATGCTGCTGCAGGTAAAAAGGCCTCAATCATTCTGATCGATGAGGTTTGGTTGTTTGGGAAGCGCTCAAACGCTGAATCAATGTTTCGTGAAGCAAAAGGTGGCCTGGCATCACGGCCAGAAGGCTGTGTGATTTACCTGTCCACCATGTCGGATGAAACACCATGCGGTGTGTTCAAGCAATTACTGGACTATGCGCGTGATATTCGGGACGGTGTGAAGGTCAATCCGCAGTTCTTACCGCTGATTTACGAGTTTCCAGAATGGATGCTAGAAGCGGATGAACATTTAAAACCTGAAAACTTCTACGTTACCAATCCAAATTTAGGCGCATCGGTTGATCTAGACTATCTGATTAATGAATTTGAGAAGGTTAAAGATGCTGGTGAAGAATCACTTCGGGACTTTCTTGCAAAACACTTAAATGTGCCCATCGGCCTAAACCTTCGCGCCAACAGATGGGCTGGTGCTGAATATTGGCTGCAACAAGCCAGAGATACAATCACACTTGATCGATTGATTGAAAAATCAGACGTAATCACACTTGGTTTGGATGGTGGGGGGCTCGACGATCTTTTGGGGTTTAGTGCTCTTGGTAGGCTAAAGGGAAATTCTCGAATCTGGTGGCTCTGGAATCATGCTTGGTGCAACAAAACCGCAGTCGAAAGACGTAAAGAGAATGCGCCAAAGTACGCTGACTATGAAAAGGAAGGCAGTCTGACCATTGTTGATCGTGTTGGTGATGATATTGACCAGCTCGCATTGATTGCAAAAAAGGTATATGACTCAGGCAAGCTCGATAAAGTTGGACTCGATCCTCTTGGCTTGGGTGGTCTACTGGATGGCTTACTTGATGCTGGCATTCCTGAAGACAAACTCATTGCGGTTCAACAGGGATTTAAGCTCATGTCCTACATCTTAACAACCGAACGAAAGCTTGCTGAAGGCAATCTTTACCATGCAGGGCAAGGCCTTATGTCGTGGTGCGTAGGTAATGCGCGTGCCGTCGTGAAAGGCAACGGCATGATGATCAGCAAACAGGAATCAGGTGTTGGGAAGATTGATCCATTGATTGCCACGTTTAACGCGGTGGCACTTATGAGTATGAATCCTGAACAGGCCGAAAAAGAATACAACGTCTTTTTCATTTAGAAATATGCAATTTATTGACCTCCTTATTTGGAGGTTTTTTCATTTTAGGAGAAAGCCTCAATGGGAGCTTTATTTAAGAATTTCAGCTCATTTGAAATTAAGAGTTTTGATGAATCTACTCGCACATTTACCGGCACAGCCAGCACAAGCAACCCTGATCGCGTAAAGGACATCATGGTCCCAAGCGGTGTGCAGTTCACTTTGCCAGTACCGCTTCTATTGCACCACGACAGCAAGTTAGTCGTTGGTTACGTAACGAAAATCACTGTTCTTGAAAACACGATCGAAGTTGAATTCTACATTCCTGAAATCAAAGAAGAAGGGAAGCTCAAAGAGCGTGTGGATGAAGCTTTCCAAAGTGTCCAATACAAACTAATTACCGGACTGTCGGTTGGCTTTAACGCTGATTGGGAAAGTGCCGAATTTATTCAAGGTGGCGGCATTAAGTTCAATAAATGGGAACTTATTGAACTGTCACTTGTAACCACACCGTGCAACCGTGAAGCGGGCGTGGATTACGCAAAAGCATTTGAGGAATACAAAGCCGCGTTGGGCAATGAACCTCAGCAACCCGCTGCAGATGGCGATTCATCTGAGCAAAAACACATTGTCGTAAAACTGAATTGCCCAACAAAGGGTGGAGTAAAACTATGAATAAGTATCTAAAGCAATTGCTTGATGCATTAGCCGCCAAAAACCTTGAGCTGCAAGGTCATATGACTAAATCATTGGACGCAGGTCAAACACCAGATGATGCAACTGAAGCCTCAATTCAAACAGTTGAAAAAGAAATTGAAGCAATTGAAAAGAATATTGCTCGTGTCCGTAAACAAATTGAAGAAACGGAAAAAGCTGCAAAATCTGCTACAGCTGCAAAAGGTGAGTCTGAGCAGGAAGCAAAAGACACGGCTGAAAGTAAAAAAGAAGTGCCACGCATTCAGGTGGAATCAAACCTGCCTAAAGGTATTGGTTTTGCTCAATTTGCGCGTGCAAAACTGTGCTCACAGCTTGCAGCAAAAAACGGTAACTATATCTCTCCAATGGATATGGCCAAGAGCATGGGCTTTGGTGATGAAGTTCAAGATCTTGTCACCAAGGCAACACTAGGTACCACAACTGGTGAAGGCTTTGCATCAACACTGGTGCATGAAAACCGCTTAGTTGGCGAGTTTGTTGACATGCTTCGTGCAGCGACTGTGTTTGATAAGCTGAGCGGTTTTCGTGCTGTTCCATTTAACTCAAAGATTCCAAGTCAGTTGACCAGTGGTACTGTTGCTTGGGTTGGTGAAGGTGCGGCCAAGCCATTAACAAACCCAACATATGGTGAAGTTGAAATCAAAGAGCATAAGCTTGCTGCAATTACTGTCTACTCGCAGGAATTAATGCGCCGCTCTGATCCGGCTGTCGATATTCTTGTTCGTGATGATTTAATCGCTGCATCATCAGCATTAATTGATACCACGTTCCTTGATGCTGAAGAAGCAACTACAGCACGCCCAGCTGGTGTGCTTGACGGTGTAACTGCAATTACTCCAACAGGTGTAACTGCAGCAGCGTATGAGGCCGACTTGCTAACATTGATTAGCAGCTTTGTAACAGCAAACCTGTCATTAGATGGTGCTTACATTCTGATGTCAGAAACTCGTGCAGCTCAAATCAGCTTGCTTCGCGATGCCTTGGGTAATACTTATTTCAATGGAATGTCGCTTCGTGGTGACCGCACACTGATGGGTATCCCTGTAATCACTTCTCAAACCGTTGGTGACAAGATCATTCTTGTTAAGACCTCTGAAATCTTGCTTGCACAAGACGGTGGTGTTGATATCTCTTACTCAGATCAAGCAACACTTGTTGATGGTCAAACCACTCATAACTTATGGCAGCAAAATAAGTTTGCGGTACGTGTTGAGAAATTCATCACTTGGGCAAAACGACGCCCGATTGCTGCAGCAGCGATTGATTACACGCCAGCTGAAGCTCCAGAAGTACCAGCAGGTTAATGTCTGAAAAACAGCTCCTTAATTGGGGCTGTTTTTATATCTAAGCATCACAATTGTTTAGCTATAGGAACAGTCTATGAAGATTAAATACTTGAAGGTTATGCACAACGCCAATCCGGGTGATGTGCTTGATGTAACCGAGTTTGAAGCAAACATTTTGATTAAAACAGGTGTAGCGGAAGCTTACGAAGAACCTAAAAAGACGACTCGCAAGACTAAAACAGACACCACAGAGCAAAAATAAGGCGGTTTAGATGGGCATTTTTGACAGACTTTTCCGGAAAAAATCACTGCAAAGTGTCCAATCAAACCAAGGATGGACGTCTTTGTTTGTGCAAGAGCCATACTCAGGTGCTTGGCAGAAAAACGATGAACTGACTCGTGAAGATTTGGCGGCACATCCTGCAGTTTTCTCATGTATTTCCCTGATCTCTCAAGACATTGGAAAAATGGGTGTTTTGCTTAAAAGGCAGAAAGGCGAAATTTTAGTTGATGCGCCCATTCCTGATGACTTGGTTGTTCTTAAACGTCCAAACCATTACCAAAACTGGCAGCAGTTTTTAGAATTCTGGATGATCTGTCGAAAGCTCCGTGGTAATGCATACGGATTTAAGGTGCGTGATGTATTTGGGCAGGTAGTTAAAATTGTTATTTTAAATCCAGATCAAACAAAACCACTGATTAGTGATGATGGGCAAGTCTTTTACCAACTTGGGATTGATCGGCTGAATGGCACAGAGTCTGTTGTTGTTCCAGCCTCTGAAATTATCCATGATCGTGAAAACTGTCTCTATCATCCACTAGTAGGTATTCCCGCTATTACTGCTTATGGAATTTCAGCTGGACTAGGTTTAAACATTCTAAAAAACTCCAAAACTTCTTTTGGGAACATGAGTCGACCAAGCGGCATTCTGGTTGCACCTGGTGCGATTTCAGAAGATAAAGCACGTGCCATTGGTGCAGCATGGAATGCGAACTATACAGGCCAAAACATCGGTAAAACTGCGGTACTTGGTGATGCTTTGAAATATCAGCCAATCAGCATGACAGCTTCGGACACTCAAACGATTGAGCAGCTGAAAATGTCGAATGAAATTATTTGCTCAGTGTTACATGTGCCAGCGTTTAAGGTGGGTTATGGAACAATTCCGGCAGGGCAGAAGGTTGGTGATTTGAATGAAATCTATTTTTCTGACTGCCTACAAAGCCCGGTAGAAGCTATTGAAAACCTGCTTGATGATGCATTTGACTTAAAAGCGCGTGGCCTTGAAATATTTCTTGATGTTGATTCTCTGCTCCGCATGGATAAAGAAACAAAAATGGGCATTCAGGAACGCGGAGTTAAGGCTTCAATCTTTACTCCAAATGAAGCGCGTCAGCAGTTTAATTTAGAGCCTTTGGTGGGTGGTGACACGGTTTACATGCAGCAGCAGAACTATTCGTTGGAAGCATTGTCTAAGCGTGACCAGTTGGATGACCCTTTTGGCAAATCTGCACCAAATACGCCTCAAAATACCGAAAATTCAGACCCAAAAGGCCAATATCAAGGCGTTTTTAAGTCAGAAAATCAGTATGAAAAAGGCTCTTTTGTGACACATAAAGGCTCGTTATGGCACTGTGAAAAAGACCATTTAGGTGAATTTAGCCATGAAAACTTTAAATTAGCGCAAAAGAAGTGGGGTGAAGAATGAGTATTGTGGATTTAGAAACACTTAAGCTTCATCTCCGCTATGACGATGATGCAAACGATACGATGCTGCAAGGTTATTTAGATGCCGCTGATAGTGCTGTTAAAAATTACATCACAGATGAATTTGAGTCTGAATATCCGAAAGCGATTCACCAAGCGATTCTGATGCTTTGCGGGTATTGGGATAAATATCGAAATGCTGAATCAGATGCACCGTTAAACGGTAATTATCTGCCTATGCCAGTGCAAGCCTTGTTATATCCATATCGTAAGCCAACTGCTGTTTAGGAGGTTTTATGACCCAAAACGCTGGCGAACTCCGTCATCGCATCATGGTGCAAAAACTAACATCTGGTAAAGATGATGACGGTTATCCAATTCCTGAACAGTGGGTTGATTACATGCCTTTGTGGGCCAAAGTCACCCATTTATCAGGTAAGGACCTAATTGCCGCACAAGCAAGTAATTCCAAAGTCGTCGCACGTGTAAAGATCCGCTATCGAGAAGATATCAACACGGCCATGCGAGTGATTTACAAAGGCAAAACCTACGCTATTGATAGTCAAGCGCTTGAAGATACAAACACAGGTTACGAGTCGGTGACGTTCTTGCTTTCAACTATGTGAGGTGTTTATGTCACTTGATGTGCAAATACATGGCATTGATGAGCTAAATCGAAAGCTCAAGTTATTGACGAGCGGTAAGGCAGCCAAGCGCATAGCACGCAAATCAGCCCGCCAAGCAATGAATATTGTTCGGGATGCAGCACGAGCAAACGCCAAAGCGATCGATGATCCCGAAACAGTAGAGAAGATTTGGAAAAATATTGCTGTTTCAGGCGGTAAAACTCGAAGCCAAAATGAAATTGTGATGCGTGTTGGTGTGCGTGGCGGTGCTGCACAGAATGCAAATACTGATCGCACAGCCTTATCTAAATTATCTGGTGGAATCACGACCTATTGGAGATATTTGGAGTTTGGCAGTGCCAACATACCTGCCACACCTTTTATGAGACCCGCACTAAGCACTAATATTCAAGAAGTCACAAACAAGTTTTCTAATGTGTTTGGTGCTGAATTAGATAAGGAACTCGCAAAATGACAGCTCCAATTGCTCGAACGATTAAAGCCGATACTTATTTAGCATCAAAATTCGGAGATCGAATCTTTTTAGGCCAAGCAGACATTGGTGTAGCAGTTCCGTATTTGGTTTTTCAAGGCATAGGCTCAGAACCTGAAAACACTATTGATTGCGGTGCTATTGACGACAATGACTCTTATCAAATGGTGATCTGGCATTCCAGTCCTAAGGAAGCGGAAGATTTGCGTTTAAAGGCCCGAATAGCTTTAGAGCAAGCAGGGTTTTATTACAACGGAAAGCATCCTGATAGTATTGATGCTGAGACCAAATTGCATGGCCGTGGTTGGGAT
>NZ_VOZO01000030.1:0-7827 GCF_013419715.1 Acinetobacter sp. YH12063
ACCACGGTATGCAGAAATTTAGGTTTTTAAAGTGGCAATTTTTCATTTGAATGAAAGCAACATCTCACGAAGTGACGGACGTTCAGCCGTTGCTTGTGCTGCTTATCGTGCCTGTGAAAAATTAGAGGATCTGACTTTTGGAAAGACTCAGGACTACACTAAAAAAAAGGGACTTGCATACAAAAATATTTATGCACCAGAACATACCAATACAAAACTTTTAGACCGTCAAACACTTTGGAATACAGTAGAAAAAAAAGAATTCAATGCCAATGGCTCAATGAAAGCCAATGCACGACTCGCCAAAGAATATATCTGTGCTTTACCACATGAATTAACAGATGCAGAACGCATAAAAATCGTTGATGACTTTTGCCGAGACTTTGTGAACAAGCACAATGTTATTGTCGATGCCTGCATCCATGCACCACATGAACATAACGATGAAACCAATAATAAAAACTATCACGTACACATGATGTTCACGACCAGACTCATCAATGAAAAAGGCGAATTAGGAAAGAAACAAAGAATCTTCAACGACCATGGTCCCGAGATCCTGAAGGACAGCCGAGCAACTTTTGCCAATGTTGTAAACACAGTATTGGAAAATGCCGGACTAGACGAACGCATCGACCACCGGAGTTACAAGGATCAGGGCTTAGACTTTCTTGAACCCACTCATCATGAAGGGCATGAAGCTACAGCACTTCGCAGACAATATGACGAGGAACAAAAAAGACCGCTTGAAGAACGTAACACTGAAATTGTGCTGCCAAGAATTGCACTTGAAAATGATGCAATCAAAGCCAAAAATTTAGATGCTGCACGAGAATACCAACAGATCATCAAGGGCCTTGATCAAGAAATTATTGTTCCAAGTCGATTAGAAGATCAGATTACCCAGCTGGAAAACGAACTTCAGTTAACCGAAGCAGAAGAAAAAGAGCTTTTAGCAGAATTAGTAAATCTCAACCTAGAAGAAGAACGCCTGCAAGAACAACAGGTTCAACAGATCGACAACGCATATGATGACTTCATCCGGTGCCAAGATATTTATGCAGAATTTGCCAATCAGTTTTACACCATTCAAAGCAATGCTGCTGATAATCAAAAGCAGATTGAATCAAATCTCACCAAGACAAAACGATGGTTAGCAGAAAACAAAAGCGATTTTTACCTACATAGCAATAATTTGTTTTATGACTCTTATCATCATACTTACAGAGATATAAAAAAACCTGATTTTTATGCGACTGAAAAATCAGTAGAACAGGCAAAAAATGAGAACTGGAGAGAATACGCAACCGAGGTCGAACAACTTGCTAAAGAATACGATATTGAGAATGTCGTCCAACGCTTAGGTCAATGCTCAGAGATACTGGAAAATAATGGGATTGAACGACCAACGATAAAACCCACGTTTTGGCAGAAGCTAAAACGAGAGTACGTTCATTCATTCGATACCCTACATGATTTTAATGATGATATGAGTCCCCTCCTTAAAGCAAAACGGGCAGATGATCTCAAAATTGAACAAGAAAGAATGCAGCAAGTACGCCAAGCGGAAGTAGATCGCCAACGAAGAATTGAAAATGATCGCAGAGAAAGTGAATTTAGAGAGCAATTACGTAAAGAACGAGAGCAAAAAGAACAACGCTATGAACAAGAAAGACACGAACGAGAACATTTGGCATTTTTAAAACGCCAAGAATTGGAAAAACAGCAGAAAAATGAGCCTAAAAAACCAGAAAATGAAAATAACAACGATTACCGACCTTGGTGAATGCTGTTTAAACGCAAAAAAATAGGGTTTTTAGCGATGTTTTGCTAAACCACAGTAGATTTATAGTTGAGTTAAGAAAAAACTCTTAAATCGCAAATGAGAGCATTTAGCGAGTGTCTACGAGCGAACTACAGGGATCTAAATTTTTTCACCTGTTTTTCCCTGATTACAGGCTCCCCTGTGTATCAAGAACTCAGAATCAGAGCATCCCGAATGGGTGCGAACTGATTACGATGGCTTTATGTCGAGCGAAGCGAGTAAAAAGCTCATGAGCGAAGCGAATTCCGAGCTGCTTTTGCTTTTTTTTAAAGTCACAACCCAATGAGCCAAAAAATTGCCCCAACGAATCGAGCGAAAGCGAGATTCAATAGAGTTTGAGCGCAGCGAAAACCAAGGGCAATTTTTCCTTTCCTGGGCTTTTAATTATTTTTAAAGTTTTTAATGCTTTTAGACTCTCTGAAAACCTTTGTTTGCAAGGCTTTCAAGGTGGATAAGACTACAATTTCTTTGTCATAAGACTACAATTTCTTTGTCATAAGACTACAATTTCTTTGTCATAAGACTACAATTTCTTTGCATTTGATTACATCGAATGCTAATGTAGTCTTAATAACACTTATAACCTATGCAGTCTTATGAAAAATGACTTAGTAGTAAAAGATAATGCCTTAATTAATGCCAGTTATAATCTCGAAGTAACCGAGCAACGGCTTATCCTTTTATCAATAATAAGAGCAAGAGAAACAGGCCAAGGGATCTCATCCGACAGTAAATTAGAAATCCATGCTTCTGATTATGCTTCTCGCTTTGATGTCACCAAAGAAGCTGCGTATAACGCTCTAAAAAATGCAGTTAATAATCTTTTTGAAAGAAAGTTCTCTTTTAAGGAAATTCATAAAGATACAAACAAAGAAATTGTAGTCAAATCCCGCTGGGTTAGCCGAATTGCATATGTTGATGACCTTGCTACATTAGAAGTTACCTTTGCACCAGATGTTGTTCCTCTTATTACAAGATTGGAAAAGCACTTTACGAGCTATCAACTTAAACAGGTTGCGCAACTAACTAGCAAATATGCTATTCGTCTATATGAGTTTCTAATTGCTTGGAGAGACGTAGGAAAAACACCTGTTATTTCTTTATCTGAGTTCAGAGAAAAATTAGGACTTGAGATGAATGAATATCAAAAAATGGTTAATTTTAAAAGTCGTGTTTTAGAACCAGCCATAAAGCAAATCAATGAGCTGACTGATATACATGTAAAATACGAACAGTACAAAACAGGAAGATCTATCTCAGGCTTATCATTCACTTTTAAGCATAAAAAAATTGATTCGATACCTTCAGAAAGAGATCCAAACACGGTAGATCTCTTTACCCAAATGACCGATGCACAACGCCACATGTTTGCCAATAAACTTTCAGAGCTACCGGAAATGGGTCGGTATTCCCAGGGAACTGAAAGCTATCCACAATTTGCTATTCGTATTGCTGAGATGCTTCACGATCCTGAAAAAATCAAAGAACTATATCCATACCTAAAAAAAGTGGGATATATGCCATTAAATAAAAGGATTTAGTAAATGGCTAAATTATCACTAAGTGAAGTATCTAACCGCTTTAACGTCAGTCGTTCTACGCTATATAGGGCCATAAAAGAAGGGCGTATATCTCGAAGCGCTGATGGTCTTTTTGATATTGCAGAAGTCATCCGATGCTTTGGAGAGCCGATCAAAAAGCATGAACAAAAACAAGAAGTGGATCAGTCTAAAGATGATGCTGATTTACGTCAGCTTGTTGATTTTATGAAAAAGGAAATTGAGTCATACAAAGATCGTGAGAAACGCTATTTAGATCAAATAGACCGCTTTCAATTGCTATTAGGGCATAAAGAGTCTGAAGAAAAAATGTCTCATGATACACCAGTGACACATTCCAATGATGCACCATGCGACAACAATAATGGAATAAGTGAAACTATTGATAATAATAGAGATAGTGAAATTAAAACATCCCATGAGACATTGGTGACACGCCCTAATGAAACACCAAAACACGTACCAAATACGCATTATGAGACAAAGAAAAAACGTGGCTTATTTGGCCGTGTACTGAATGCTGTTTTTGATAATGACTAAGGGAGAAAGATCATGCCGAAACTGAAAGACATTGCCCTAGGCATTATTGTGGCCCCACTGTTGATCCCGATCATGCTGATCGCATCGTACCAGGATAAAAAGGAGCTGAAAAAAGAGCTGGATAAACGCCAAAAAGAAAAAGACCAGTCATCCTGATTATTCAATTGAGCTAATCAAAATCGTGAAACATTGCTTAAATAATAGGCGTGGAACGTGAAAAATCATAAAAAAAGCCCGGTCATGGAAACTCGGGCTATCAACTAGGAACTACAGCGTTGAATTATAAGGATAATTATAACGCATTTCGTATAAGGTGTATTATGTTAATTTTAGGAAACCTAAATAAATGAATATTTTTATTTATTTTTAGATTTCTCTATAAATCGTTTAGTTATTTGTGCTCTAACCTAGAAGTGAATTAAAAGAGTTTCGTAATGAACTATATAAAAATACTTATTTTAATACATTGTATTGCTATATGCGGATGTACTGACACGACAGAATCTAGGTCTAAACCTTTATCAGAAGAATCCGATATCGAATATTATAAAGATATATCAAAACAAGGGGATTTAGTGATTTGGGGGATTTCATCAGATTTAACTATAAAAACCGTTGTAGGCAATAAAAAAAATATTGAGCAAGGTATAGTTTTGACTGACCCTTTTCTTGGTCAGTATCCTATTGATTTTATTCCTAAAGTAAAAATACTAAATGACAATGATAAAATCGAGAAAGTTTCTGATTTTCAGCATCCTATGCGATTTAACTTGCTTTTGAATAATGTTAAAAATATAAAAATTAATAACTTTTATGATAAAAATTATCAAGATCAAGTAAAAGTGTATATACAAAATTTCAGTACACTCGATCCCATATATTTTAAATATAAACAAACACCAAGAGAGTGGATAAATTATTTAATATCACATAAATTTGTAAAATATGAAAATTCATTTAAAAAATTTGATTTAGAGTGCTATTCAATAAATTTGGACTCTGATATCTCTTACCATTGTCTAGGCCACGCATCAGATCCATACAATTCTGAATTTTTAATGAAGATTAATAAAAATCTTACAGATCAAATTGTAGTGACCACAGAAGTTGAAACCCCTCTCTATCCGAACGTAAGAATCGCATGGAGAATGTCTTACGAATCATTAAAAGACTGGAAAACTGTAGATCAAAATATTTGGCGTTTATTAAAAGTTTGGAATGTGAAGAAATAAAGCAATTATCACAATATTTAATCTAATTTTGACTCCATTTAACATAATGGCGGTTATACGAAACTTAGATGTAAGCCCAAAGTAGAAATGTCCGCTTTTAGAATATGCACTTTTGCAATTTTCTTATGTTCTTAAAAAAAATAGTTCTAATTAGTACAATAATAACTAGTAGTCTTGCTCTTGCATATGATCCTACAACGCCTTCATATTATTTAACGAAAGAATTGTGATGTGTGCAGAATATTATGCAGACTGTATTGATGTCTATGGGTCTGCTGGTAGCGGTGGAATGTCAGAGTGTGGAAACTCTTTAAATACATGCATCACTACAGGTGATTGGAATCCACCAAATCTTCCTGTACCATCATCGGATAGATTATTAAACCTTTTTAGTTCAGAAACTAGAGAAGCTACAACAAGATATACCACGGCCTAATAAATCAGGATCTCAATGTAATATGATTGGGATCCTTACCAACATATATAGAAGAGAAAAATGGATCAATTAAAAAAAATAAATGATGATTTGTATCAAGCTGCAATATTATTAGACAGTATTCCTAGTAAGATTCAATCAGATCCATCACTAGAAAATAGAGAAAATATCTTACTGATAGGAAAAGCTCTCAGTCATATTTTTGAACTCCAAAATAATATTTATAAAATTCGCCCTGATTTAAAAAATAATAATCAGTAATAACAGTTATTTATAGTATTTTTTAAGAAAGATAGCGGCTCATTTGAGAATATAAAAGTAATATTCTATTTGTAATAGTTTCTCTGAAATTAACATAATACGGATTATACGAACTAGCCACGTAATGCAACTTGCATTACAATATTCCTATGCATTCAATAAATGGGAAAAATAATGGCTACTGTTAACTTCAGGGTCGATGAAGCCCTTAAAGAAAAATCTTATTCAGTTCTAAGAGAACAAGGTATTGCACCTACTGAGTTTTTTACAAATGTCCTTGAATACATTGCAGCGACTGGGAAACTCCCTGTACAAAAAGCCTTACTCTCAGAAGAGGATACCGAGCTATTAGCGATTGTTCGTAAACGTATTAATGATCCTAAAGAAATGTTTGAGGAAATTACTTTAGATGACTTATAAGCTTTTACGTCATAAGGACTTCACAGCTGAATGGGAAAAGCTTCCTAGTGCTATAAGAGATCAATTTAAGAAAAAACTTGCCAAGGTCATAGAGCAGCCACATATTCCAAAGAATATGCTTAGAGGTGATCTTGCAGGTTGCTACAAAATTAAATTATTAAAGGCTGGAGTCCGACTAGTTTATCAAGTTAAAGATGATCAGGTAGTTATCTTGCTCATTACGGTTGGGAAACGAGCTGACAGCATAGTTTATGACGAAGCGAAAAAGCGCATTAAAGACTAAAAATGGGAGCTTAGAGCTCCCATTTTTGACTTCGCATAACGTGTATTATGTTAATTTTAGAAATAAGTCACCTATAAATTTTGCTTTTATATAAACGACTAAATTAGGTCTATTAGTAATACTCCCTAATAATTCATAATCATAATTCGTCTTTTTAATAGATACATTTAAAGTTTCATTTATAGCTTTTTCTATACTATTATCATGTTGTTTTATAATAACTTTCGATTTTTGATTAATGATTTCACCTTGAAAGGAAAATGCATAGTTTCCACCATTTATTATATTATTTTGTACTACAAAAACTCCATTACCAAAATCATTAAAATTATCTTGAAATTCAAGGAAGTAAATACCATCTCGCATTCTTAAAATACCAGTTCAACAAAGTGAGTGTTTTATATATTTTACGCCAATTTCAACTTTAAATAAGCTTTTAGTTGTTCAAACAAATTGAGCTACCTCTCCTGTAATACAAACATTAGCATTTCATAGTAGTTAACCTTTATTTAACATAAAATCTCTTATATGAAATTTAGAACTTATCCCTTAAAAAGATCATTAAAAAGCTCTTTATCTTTCTGTCTATTTTCTTCTGTCTTACTTTCCGCACTTAAAAACTGCTCAAAATCAGCCCATTGATGTTTAAAAGATTCATCATTCTTAAATTTATTCAAAACCCAAGCGCCAAGCAAAATTTTCCGTCTAGTTTCATTTTTCCGTTCTTGAGCTTTGGCTTCACTTAAAAGTTTTTGCTGCTTAAGTTTAAGCTCATTCTGTTTCTGTTTTGCCTGTTCTAAGATCTGCTCTTGTTCTTTTTTCAAATACTCAATTTGCTCTTGTAGAGATAACTTCTTCTGCTGTGCTTTAGTGAGCTTCTTTAAAACTGCATCTTTCTTTTCTTGAATATCTGACATAGTATTAAACCGTGATGATCAATAACCAAACATCATCATAGAGTCAAAAAACAAAGCGAGCAATATCAAACGTAGCGAAGCGAAGTTTTCCCGGAGTGAAACGAAGGGCGCACTTACCCACTTTTATCATTTCATTCAAAAGTGGACGTTGCGACAGGGGAAACCCCTGTACCCCATGACCTCGCTTTAGCATGGTCAGCAACTTTTTCAAAGTTGCAAAAATCAAAACCACGGTATGCAGAAATTTAGGTTTTTAAAGTGGCAATTTTTCATTTGAATGAAAGCAACATCTCACGAAGTGACGGACGTTCAGCCGTTGCTTGTGCTGCTTATCGTGCCTGTGAAAAATTAGAG